>SKRK01000059.1 GCA_007118525.1 Balneolaceae bacterium | reverse complement strand
TCGCAGGGTAAAGGCAAACGGGGGTTTCCGGTCTGATACGTTTTTTTGAGGCATGTCAGAATCTATCTCATTGTAATGAGAAGTGAAAATATTTTGAGGGAAGGATAAAGAAAAGTCCCCCTTCGAAGGGGGACATTACCCGCCTTTATTCAAAATCTCTGCAACGATTCACAAACCAACCAAAAACTCACTTCATCCACTCATTGCAAACAAACTCACCCTGAGTTCTGCCCATCTCTTTTACAAGTACAGCAGCAGTCAAGGGTGGAATCACAAATGATCCTTCGTTGATCTTAATATCCCGGACAACGGGATCTGCGCTTTCAAGATGGATCGGGTGGAGTTTCATTCCCTGCAATTCAAGATCTATGGCCTGTGGTTCAATGTGTGAATTGAACAATACCAGAATTCCGTCAACATTCGGGTCCAGTGATTCTCCGGCGCAGACACCATCGGAAATGGTCATCGCTATAATTCCAGGGATTTGATCGGGCCCTGTGTTGTGAAAGGCTACCCTTTTGTGAACTTCTTCAGCACTTGATAGCCTGAAGAGAGGGGAGCTGTATCGAATCTGCAGCTGCTCCAGGAAGAGCTCGTGCGCCAGTTCCATATGCCCTTTCTCAACATTGATATTCTCATTGGTCATGAACTCCCGATGATCTTCCCAGAGGTGTTCGTTATCCCACGCCGGTGCAAGCCCATGGCCCCAAAGGTGGGTTTCGAGGGTGAAGTCGACGGCGTTGTACCAGTCGCCGGAATCATAGCTGTTTCGGTCCATCGATTTGGATCGGAGGATGTCGCTGCCGAGCTGGTAAAATGGAATGCCCTGCCCGTAGTTGATAAAGGCGTTGCTCAGCATGTGAATACGGACACGTTCATCCATGCCTAGGTCAGCCGGAAGCTTCGCCTGCGTATTGTCCCAAAGCGTCTCATTGTCATGCTTATCGATGTAGTTTACCGACTCCTGGGGCATCAGCGCATAGCCAATCATGTTGTGGCTGCCATCAACAGGATCTCCGCTGCTATTGATGTAGGGGTAGGTGCTCAGGTTTCCGGTCATTCCCACGCGGATACGGTCGGCCTGATCGAGCAGAGCCGATCGCTCCTCGTGAGTATCCATTCCGGCATGTTCATTTGGGAAGAGGTAGCGACCGTTAGCAAAACCCTGATCACGCCCCGATCCGGCAAAGAAGCCTCCTCGGATGGCGTCCCGAATACGGTCGTTGAAATTGCCGATTCCGGTACCTCCGGTCATAAACTGAGTTGCCTGATCGAAAATACGGTTGTCGGCAACCTCGCCGAAATTCCACCCCTCGCCGTAGATGTAGATGTTTTTCCCATCCACTCCATGCTCTTCCACCGTCAGCTCAGCGATGGCGTCGAGAAGATTCTCCATCACATATTTGGGATGGTGCCCCATCAGGTCGAACCGGAAGGAGTCGATCTTATATTCGGTAGCCCAGAGAAGAATCGAATCGATCAGCAGCTTCTCCATCATTTTGAATTCGGCTGCGGTATTGGGACAGCATGTGGAGGTCTCCACCTCACCGGTATCGGGGTTAAGTCGGTGATAGTAGTCAGGAACTACCTTGTCGAGAACCGAAAACCGGGAGGTGCCGGTTGCGTGGGTGTGATTATAGACAACATCCACTACAATGTTGAGTCCTATCTCGTAGAGAGACTGAACCATCTTGCGCGTCTCCAGGATCCGCTGTGCTCCTTCGGGATCCGTTGAGTAGCTTCCCTGAGGCGCGTTGAAATGGAAGGGGTCATAGCCCCAATTGAAACCGTCGTAGCGTGCAAAATGCTCTCCCGGCCAGTCTTCGTAGTAGGTGTCCTGAATTTTTTGGGTGATTGGGTCCTCATCGGCCCATTTTTCAAAAACTTCCCGGATCGGGGTGTCGCCATACTGATCGCACTTCTCCTGAAGTCCTTCGATCTCCAGTTTGTCGCAGAGCTCACGATAAGGGTGGTGGAGATCGACCCGTTTGTCATCACTCTCCCAGATGGAGGCGATGTCGTTGATGGGCAGAAGGTGGAGGTGTGTGAGTCCGGCGTTGGAGAGTCGCTTCAGGTGACTCATCCCGTCTGAAAGTTCAGCACCGTTAACGCCGTTGTGGGTAAACGCCATGTAGGTTCCACGGTGCGCTTCCGGTACGGTTTGATCGATGATGCTGAAATCCCGCATGTGGGCCTCATAGAGAGAGATGTCCGTGTGAACCGGCAGCTCTTTGATCAGCTCATCCCAGCCATACGGTTTCAGATCGTGGTCACCGGAGAGATTTACAAGCTGGCTGAATTTACTGTCTGTTGATAAACTCACAGAGTAGGGGTCAGTGACCTCAAGCCGGTTGATCTGATCATTCTCCCGATGGTAGACTTCCACGTTGAAGAGGTAAAATTTTCGATCCCAGTCGGAAGGCCCTGTAAATCTCCAGACACCGTTTTCCGGATTTGAGTAAACAGGCTCAACTTCATCAATCAGATTTTTGTCAGGGTCATAAAGTGAAAGCGTAACCGATTGAGAGGTGGGTGCCCAGAGTTTCAGTTCGATGGAGTCATCGAGATAGATAGGCCCAAGTTCTCCATCATAATAGAAGAGATCATCGAGTACACCGTGGCGCTGTACATTTGTGGCGCTGAGCGGATATCCTGCTTCATTTAATGCAACGGCAATAAGTTGGCCTTTAACGGCCTCATGAATTCTTTCCGGTTGCTCATTCAGGGTAAATACCGGCCTGTTGGCAATATGACGCAGCTTATCGGCTAGGTTTGCATCGATCTCTCCACCGGGAGTCATGTTGATGAAATCACCGCCGGTTATTTCAGTTTGGTATATTTTAATATCAGCATCCATGCTATAGTAGAGCGCATACGAAAAGGCATCCACATCGGGATCCCACAACAGGTATTCCGAAGAAACCCAGTGAGCGGAAGCCCCTTCAACCGGGATGGAATCTGTGAAATCGGTTTGATTGGCGGACTGTTCGGTTGTACCGCAACTGATCAAGAGGATCAAAGAAAAGAGAGTGGTGTAAATTCGTGCTGGCATATTTTGGTATGTTTTGTGGCATTTGCCTCTATAAGAGACTATTCATTCAAAGGCTTTGAAGATGGTACGATGTTAATCTCAATGATACCGATAGTAATGATACTGACTGTAATGTAGCAGAGAATCACTATTTGAGCAAAAAAGAGATTGGTGGAATCATCCCCTGATCGGACTCACCCCCTGTCCCCCTCTCTTCGAACCGCCGGTAGCGGATTCGAAAAGAGGGGGGACTTCTGAATGTGTTTCTATTTCGAACTGCAATTCAATAGTTTGTGCAGCATGATGAGCAAACTCCAATATGCAGACATAGCCTTCCCCACCGCCGTGCGGCAGGTGTTTACTTATGAGACCAGGGATCCCGAGATTAAGCCCGGAATGAGGGTTTGGGTGCCGCTGCGCAATGTTTTTGCCATAGGGATGGTAGTTCAGGTTCACGACAGAAAGCCGGAATTTGATACGCGGCCGATAGAGCGGATTCTCGATGAAGAGCAGATCATGAACAAAACCATGCTTCAGCTCACCGAGTGGATGCACCGTTTTTACTACTGCAGCTGGGGCGAAGCCATTCAGTCGGCGCTTCCTGTGGGTTTAAACTTTACCTCTGAAAAACGCTTAAAAGTCAGAAAGGGCTTTAAAGGAGAGATCAGCGAAGAGGAGCTGGAATATCTGGATGAGATTGCTGAGAGCGAACTAACGCTGAAAGAAGCGGAAAAAAGGTGGCGCGATGGGAAAGGAAAAACATTTTTTAAAAAGGCATTAAAGCAGGGATGGATTACCGTTTGGGAACAGCCGCGACAGAAGGTGGATTACAAAAAAATTAAACACTGGAAACTGGCTGACTCTGTTGAACCGGAAAATGTACTTTCTCTGCTTGACGAAAAAGAACGGGAGAATAAATGGGTACAGGCGTTTGAAAAGCTTGTGGGGATGAACCTGCCTCTGCCTCACCGTGAGCTTCTTGATGATGAGATGTTTACCACATACACTCTCAACCGAATCGAAAAGGAGGGTTGGATTGAGTCGGTGGATCTGCCGGTTCAGAGCGAGTCCATCCACAACGGAGTCCATAAACCGGATCTGATTAAAACACTTTCTGATCAACAGGAGGATGCTTTTCAGCAGATCAAAGAGGAACTCGATGCCAGGCGATTCAAAAGTTTTTTGCTATTTGGGGTGACCGGCTCCGGCAAGACTGAGGTTTATATCCACGCCCTCAAACATGCCCTTGAACAGGGCAGAGGCGGGCTCGTTCTGGTTCCTGAGATTGCACTTACCCCACAAACCGTTCAGCGATTTTTCCAGATATTCGGTGACCAGATTGCCGTGCTTCACAGCCGGCTCAGTGAGCGCGAGCGGTTTGAAGCCTGGCAGAGCCTGAAGTCGGGTGAGAAGAGAATTGCGATTGGCCCCCGCTCGGCAGTGTTTGCCCCGGTGAAGAACCTGGGCCTTATTGTGGTGGACGAAGAGCACGATACATCTTACAAGCAGTACGATCCCGCACCGCGCTATCACGCCCGCGATGTTGCGGTTATGCGTGCCCATATGGAGGGTGCCGTTGCGGTGCTGGGCTCAGCCACGCCAGG
>SKRK01000086.1 GCA_007118525.1 Balneolaceae bacterium | reverse complement strand
ATCAAGCCCGGGCCTGCTTTTTAGCCACTCTCTTCACTTCGTCAGCCAATCTTCTCTGCTCCAATACCCCATTGGGCAACAGCTTGATAAACTTTTTCTTCTGATTATCCCAGTCATCCAGAAACTGCACGGCACGTCTGCTATGGGTCTGTTTGGCATAATCGGTGATTAAAGATTTCAGCTCTTTTTCCGATCGTTTGTCGAGTTCAAGGGGAGTTACATACTCATCATTTATCTGATGAACCTGTTCCTCCCTAAGATAAACAACGCCGCCGGTCATACCTGCTCCCACATTCCTGCTCACAGATCCCAGAATGGCAACCACGCCATTGGTCATATACTCACAAGCGTGGAGACCGGTACCTTCAACCACAGCTACAGCGCCGCTGTTTCGCACGGCAAAACGATCGCCCGCAAGCCCGTGAACATAAAGCCGTCCACCGGTTGCCCCATAAAGGGCACAGTTCCCGATAATGGCGTTTAAGGTAGGGTCAAAGGTAGATTTAGGTGATGGATTAATTACGGTGAAACCACCCGACATGGCCTTGCAGACCGAATCGTTAGCTTCTCCCCAAAGTTTTACGCTGAGCCCTTCAGTCAGAAACACTCCGAATCCCTGGCCCGCACTTCCGCTGAACTCCATCTCAATCTTCCCATTAAAGCGGTGATCCGAAGTGGCCTCGCCTTTTTCAGCGATTTCTGCCATTCGCTTTGAAGAGATTTTCTTAGCAATGGCGCCGCTTAAAGTAGCCAGTACCGCCCTGTTTTCAGTTCGAATATTGTCCTGATAAGTGAAAGATCCTTCATGTTCAACAGCCTCTTTGCAGAGAGTGACCAGATTATCGTTAAATTCACTGATCCCTTCATTAAAAGGATTCACTTTTGAATTGAATGCATGCAGCGGTTCTCCCGTGAAGTAGGAGAGATCAATTTTTCGTTCTTCAATCAGGTTCTGATGCATCTCTTTCGGCTGCAATAGGTCAATCCGTCCAATAATCTCCTGCAGTGAGCCCGCACCGATCCTGGCCAGGTTTCTTTTTACGTCTTCAGCCAGGTACTCCAGCATTCTGATTACGTGGTCCTTCTCACCTTTGTACTTGGCTTTAAATTTTGGATCGTGCGTGGCAATACCGGTAGGGCAGGTGTTCTTCTCACAAATACGTGCCATAACGCACCCCTCAGCAATCAGTAGCAGCTTTCCAAAGTCATATCCTTCTGCTCCAAGAATGGCAGCCGTTACAATATCAGCTCCTGTTTGGAGACCTCCGTCTGTACGTAGTTCTACGTACTCACGTAGCCCGTGATCGTAAAGAGTTCGATGTACTTCAAGCAGGCCGATCTCCCATGGAAGCCCGGCGTGTTTCATGGATGTCAACGTAGCGGCGCCTGTTCCACCGTCACCGCCTGAGATGTGAATCACGTCGGCTCCCGCCTTAGCTACACCCACAGCAATTGTCCCGATATTTTCACCGGCTACAAGTTTTACGTTTACCCGAATACCCGGCTTGATCTGCTTCAGTTCATATATAAGCTGTTTCAGATCTTCAATGCTGTAGATATCGTGAAGCGGTGGGGGTGAGATCAGGTCGAACCCGGGCTCACTGTGGCGCGCAAAGGCGATTTCTTCATTTACTTTAACGCCCATTAACTGGCCGCCCTCACCCGGTTTCGCTCCCTGGGCTATTTTAATCTGTATTTCATCACCGGCAATAAGGTATTCGGCTGTAACACCAAAGCGCCCGCTGGCTACCTGCTTCACGGTTCCTGTAATGCCAAGCGAGTAATAATAGGGGTTTTCACCTCCTTCTCCGCTGTTGCAGCGTCCGCCTATCTCACGCATGGCCAGGAAAATGTCCCGCTGGGATTCAGCACTGATGGCGCCAAAACTCATTGCGCCTGAACCGAACCGCTTCAGGATCTCTTTTCTGTCTTCTACATCTTCTGTTTTAAGCTCCCCGCCATTTATCTTGAATTCAAGCAGATGCCGGAGATTTACGGGTGAACTCTCGCTTCCAAGTTTTAGGTACTCATCATAAAGCTCTATATCGTTCAGCTTCAGGTCGCTTTCTCGAACCAGGTTGTGGATAATTTTTGATAGGGTGTTGGTCATCGAGTGCTTTTCACCAATCGTACCACGATTGTGTTCTTTAAATTGATAGGTGTGAACCGGTTTGTCGTCATCACCCATCCCTTCGGTTTCGAGCGTGTGGTTAAGAATCTGATTCACCACCTCCTTTACCCCAATTCCGCCAACAGGGCTGTATAAACCGGGGAAAAAGAGCTCTCTCAGCTCTTCACCGATGCCCAGTGCGGTAAACAGTTTTGAACTTTGATAGCTGCGGGCTACAGAGATCCCTGATTTTGACATGATCTTGAGCAGGCCGGTATTGTAGGCCTTAATCAGATTTTTCTCTTTCTCATCTTCAGTTAAGTCCTTTAGTTTTCGGTGCTCCTCAAACCGTGCAAGTTCAAGTGCGCGATACGGGCATACTGCAGTGGCTCCAAAACCAACCAGAGCAGAAAAATGGTGTGTATTTTTAACCTCAGCTGTATCCACTACAATGGATGCATTCAGCCTGAGGCCTGAGTCATTAAGTGCGTTTACCAGGGCCCTGAGCATCAGCAGGCTCGGAACAGGCGGCTGATACCAGGTTGCATTTCTGTCTGATATGATCAAAATGGTAGCGCCATCATGAACAGCTTTAATGGCCTTCTCTGTAATCGTCCTTATCGCCGAACGAAACCCAACCTCACCGTGATCGCGGGTGAAGGTCATATCAAATTCGGCAGTTTTGATTCTTGAGGGCGATTCGTTGATCATCCTAAGTGTTTTCATCTGGCCAAGCGAAAGCAGTGGGCTTTCAACCTCAAAACCGGGAAACTGGGGAATAAGCTCTTTCGGGGCAAAGATATTGGGTCGCTTACCCAGGTAGGTGCTTAAATCCGTCACCATTTTCTCCCGGATATAATCGAGGGGTGGATTGGTGACCTGCGCAAAGTTTTGGTAAAAGTAGTCGAAGAAGGAGCGGGGCTGATCAGAAAATAGAGCCGGTCTCGCGGTATCCCCCATGGAACCGATGGGCTCCTTGCCTTCTGAAATCATCGGCACCAGCATGTTCTCAATGTCTTCCCGCGTATATTTGAAGAGATGAAGGTTGGCAAAACTGCGGTCTACCGGATCAAGCGGCTGCTCCATCAGTTTTTCCAGGCGATGCTCAAACTCTGCGTCGTAGTTTTCACGTGAATAACTTGGATCCCTGAAATGAATTTTTCCGGCTACAAGATCCATCTTGATACCGTTTCCTGCCTGCAAAGACCCTTTTGCGGTGACTATGCTTTCGTCGATTTCAAATGAACCGGCTTCGGAACTTATGTAAAGGTGGTCGTCAGTGTACATCCAGCGGCAGGGACGAAATCCGTTTCTGTCGAGCCGGCCGCCTATGGATGAGCCGTCGGAGTAGGAGATAAAGGCAGGTCCGTCCCAGGGTTCCATCGCCCTGCTCCAGAATTTGTAGAAACTGTTCTCGTGCGCTGCAGGAGGGATCATTATGGCAAGAATGTCCTCAACAAAGGGGATACTGCTGCGGTAGGTGAGTGACTCAACCATTTCGTTCAAACTGCCTGAATCACTGATCTGCTCTCTGGTGAGAAGTTCATCTTTTGGAACACCAAGGTATTTTTCGCGCGATACGGCCCAGGAACGGTTACCGGTTATTGTATTGATTTCACCATTATGGGCAATAATCCGGAAGGGCTGGGTTTTATCCCAAGACGTTTTTGTATTCGTTGAAAAGCGCCTGTGGAAGAGTGCAAAGCGCGTTTTAAAATCGGGGTTTTGCAAATCCAGATAAAAATCCTTCAGCGCATTGGCCTTGGTTAATGCTTTGTAGACAATGGTTCGGGCAGAAAGGGATGCAAAGAAAAATTCACGTACGATACCGTGTGCTTTCTCCTTGGTTCGCGTCATCTGTTTTGCTGTGTAGAGCAGTTTGTCGAACGAACTGTCGGTTCGGCAATGATCTGGCCTTTCAATAAATGCGTGCAAAATATAGGGCATGGATTCCCTGGCAACTTCTCCAAGTACGGTCGGGTCTACAGGAACAGGCCTGTACTCAAGAATTTTGAGTCCGTAAAACTGGAACGTATCTTCAAAAACCCGAAGTGCCATTCGCCGGCGCTGCCGGTCGTGCGGTGCAAATATGGTGGCCACTGCAACCTCACCGCGCTCGTAACCAAAAAGCTTGAAGGGAATATCTGCCATAATTCCTGCACCGTCACTGGACACCTGGTCGGCATTACAGGCTCCCCTGTGTTCCACACAGCTTAGCGCGTGAAGAGCTTTTTGAAGATTGGCGTGAGAAAAGTGATTTTTCCGGCTTGCGATAAATCCTACACCGCAGGAAGATTTTTCATTAAAGGAAGAGAATGTATTCATGACAGTAGAATTGAAGAGAGAAGATTTTTAAAATATCACTCATTAATAATGTCATAAATCCATTGTTGCGCAATATATTTTTTCATGGAAGCGCTTTTTAGTTATTTAATTAGTCATAAGGATTTAAACGACTAAAAAATTAAACTGAAATTTAAAGTTTCAGGCCGGCTTTTTAAAAATATTTCCATCTTGAAACAGTGT
>SKRK01000277.1 GCA_007118525.1 Balneolaceae bacterium | reverse complement strand
TGAGTGGGGCGACGAGCCTGAATAAATTGCAGCAATCTGCAATTCATATGGCATTAAACTTAGCGGACAGAAGTTCCGCTAAGTTTTTTTTACATTTACACCTGAACTTTACCACAATTTGATCGACCTAACCTGTCCACTTTACGAATTGCTTTTTCGTGATTAAACTAAAGTTTAAACGGTTTGTCTAAAACAATCTACGACATTGCCAAAGCAGCTGGGGTGAGTATTGCTACGGTTTCACGGGTTTTTAACGATGCAGAAACCGTAAGGCCTGCAACAAGAAAGAAAGTATTGAAGGTCGCAGACAAAATGGGATATCAGCCCCATGTATATGCACAAGGCCTTGCCAGGAAAAAAAAGAATCGAATTATGATGCTTATTCCTGTTATGTCGAACTATTTCTTTACAGAAATCCTGCGTGGAATACAGGACTGCCTTGCCTCTCACAATTTTGAGCTGAATATCGTGAATATCAATCATGAAGAGGCCCCTTTAAGCCAGGTTGAAAATGTGTTAATGAAAAAGTGGGCCGAAGGGTATTTGCTGGTATCACTTCACTTTTCAGAAGATGAACTGAAGCTTTTAAAACGCTACAAAACACCAATCAGCCTTGTTGACGATTGCAGTGAACTTTTCGACTCAGTCAGTTTTGACAACATGCAGGGGGCCTATCTCGCAACAAATTATTTGATTAAAACGGGTTACAAAAAGATTGTATTCCTTTCTGCAAGTGCTGAATCGATACCGATCAAGGATCGATTAGAAGGGTATAAGAAGGCGCTTAAAGAGAATAAAATTTCTTTTGATGAGAAGCTTATCATAACCGGAGACTCAATGGAACGTGATGGATTTACTGAGAAAAGCGGTTATGAGGCCATGCTGAAAATTCTCCAACTCAAACCCCTGCCTGATGCATGCTTCTGTACATCAGATATTAAAGCTGTTGGAGCACAAAAAGCGATGAGAGAGACCGGAATAGAGATTCCCTTAATAAGCTTCGACAATTTAACCATGGCCGAATATATCGGGTTATCCACCGTTCATCAGCCCATGTACACCATGGGGTTGAATGCGACAAAGAAATTAATCAACCGGATTCACAACAAAGGTGTTGATCCAAGTCATGAAATTCATCAGCACGAGCTCATCATACGATCATCATCTGAGCCTGTACTGATCAAAAACGTTGCACTATGAAGTATAAATTTACTTTTTTTCTATCCGTTCTGCTATTCTTGCCTCTATTTTTAATTGCGCAAGACACTATCGACGTTACGTTCAGATATGTGCCTTCCGATAATGCAGTGAGAAGTTTTGTGCCGGGATCATTTAATGACTGGGGGAATAACCAGGCAGGTCAGATCAGTCCCACAGACGGTTCCCTGCTTACTGTTGATGAAGAGAATGGTTTCTCCTATCAGGTAGTTGAGCTTGAAATTGGAGGAGGTTCTGAAACCTACCAGGGTACTGCGGGTTATGCCTATAAATTTCATGAACACTATAATGAAGCCGGTACGGACTGGCAATGGTTTACAGACCCACTCAATCCAATTACCATTGGGCAAAATAATGACTCGTTTATTGAAGTCACGCATCCGCTTATCTTTCAGGTATCCCCTGTATCCAGAAGTGTAAAAAGAGATGCGCCTCCCGGCATAACCGCAACGGTTGCTGCCAAATCAGATGATCCGATCAGCATTACCGGGTCAAGTATCTATGTAAACAATACAATGGCCGGCAGTTTCGAGGGGTTCTATGAAACCGATCGTCAGCTGCTAATAGTGCCATCCATTTCAGATCTTGGTGTTGATTTAAATATTGGTGAAAATACCCTCAGGATTGTTGCAGTAACGGATGCCGGAGAGACAAAAGAACAGGAGATCACATTCTCATTTATCGCAACGCCTGAAGTTGTGGAAGAGACTCGGCCCTTTGGTTTGGAAGATGGAATTACCTATCACGATGATGATCCCTCAAAAGTATCTTTCTCAATTTTTGCCCCGGGTAAAGATTTTGTTCATGTAATAGGAGACCACAGCGACTGGCAGGTTCGGGAAGAGTATTTAATGAAACTGGATTCACCGGCACCCGACAGCGCACACTTCTGGATAACCATTGATGATTTCACTCCGGGAGAAACCTACCGTTTTCAATACCTGGTAGATGGTGAATTGAGACTTGCTGATCCATTTTCAGAGTTGGTGCTCAACCCTTCATTAGATCAATTCATCAGCGAGTCAGTATATCCTGATATGCCGCAATATCCGTCCGGTTTAACTTCAGAGATCGTCACCGTTATTGAACCCGGAAGAGAAGCTTTTGAATGGGAAGTACCCGACTTTGAGCGGCCAAAAGTGGAGGACCTGATAATATATGAGCTTTTACTGAGAGATTTTGTTGAAAACTCTACATATGAAACCCTCAGAGACACCCTGGATTATTTGGAAAATCTTGGCGTGAATGCCATTGAGCTTATGCCTGTTTCTGAATTTGATGGAAATCTGAGCTGGGGCTACAACCCCGTATTTCATGGAGCACTCGATAAATCGTATGGCAACAGGGAGTCATTTAAAAAATTCATTGATGAGGCGCATAAGCGAGGCATGGCTGTTATTTTAGACGTGGTATATAATCACGCCCATGAAAACTCCTCTCTGATCAGGCTTTATGGTGAATCCAGGGATCAAAATCGCTTTATAGGGCCCGGGCATGC
Organism: Balneolaceae bacterium; assembly: GCA_007118525.1. Lineage (GTDB taxonomy): Bacteria > Bacteroidota > Rhodothermia > Balneolales > Balneolaceae > Rhodohalobacter. Next base: position 1,931 of record SKRK01000277.1, on the reverse strand, counting down.
ATTCAATGTTTTTCAGCATCTGAATCACGACGACCCTTACATCAAGTATTGGCTCGACCGCATGAACCGGTATTGGATTGAAACCTATAAAGTTGATGGTTACAGATTTGACCTTACAAAAGGTTTTGCGACCAATGTTCAGGACGGAAGTTTACTGCAGGGCCCCAATCCGGAACGGATTGTAAACCTTAAACGAATGTATGATCGTGTGCGTGAGTATGATGATGACGCTTATATGATTCTGGAACATTTTGCCGCAAATTCAGAAGAACGCGAGCTTGAAGAGTATGGAATGCTGCTCTGGGGTAATCACAATTTCAATTACTCTGAAGGAGTAATGGGATACAATGATGGTAACAAATCAAATTTTTCAGGTATCTACTTCGGAAACAGAAATTTTCAAAATCCACATCTGGTCGGCTACATGGAGAGCCATGATGAACAGTGGATGATGCGTAAGATGAGAGAGTTTGGGGATGATTCAAACCCTGAACACAGTACTCGCGATCTGGATGTAGCCCTGCAAAGAATGAAGCTGGCAGGAGCATTTTTTCTGACCATACCCGGCCCGAAAATGCTATGGCAGTTTGGAGAACTGGGTTATGGCTGGGGAGATGGAGAATGCCTTAAACCGGGTGATGGAAGCGATGGAGACTGCAGTCCAACCGATCCCGGCCGAACTGCTGAGAAACCGGTTCGCTGGGAGTACTATGACCAAGAGAACAGGTATCGTCTATACCGCTCGTGGAGTGAACTGAACAGACTGAGAAGATCAAGCCCGGCATTTTCAAGTGCTGAAACTCAATTTAACTCTTCACTACGGGGTGATGTTAAGTGGATAACCCTGCAGCATTCCGATATGGACGTGGTTATAGTAGGTAATTTCGGAGTTAACTTTAATGAGCTTACTGTCGACTTCACCGGTACGGGCGACTGGTACGAATTTGTTTCCGGCGGTACAATGAGCGTTGAAACAGATCTTACCATGGAATTTAATCTCGCTCCTGGCGAATTTAGAATTTTCACATCCGAGTTTGTAGAACCTGCAGAGGAAAATGTGTTTTTTAAAGTGGGAGAGAGCGATTTCACCACGCTGCCGGACGAATTTATTCTCGATCCGAATTATCCAAATCCCTTTAACCCGGGCACGACACTTCGCTACAGTGTTCCGGAACAGGCACCGGTAAGAATTGATGTATTTGACATACTTGGCAGGCGTGTGGCCACGATACTGAATGTTGACGAGCATCCGGCAGGCGTCAACTTTACGGTCAATTTTGATGCCACCGGCCTGAGCAGCGGGGTTTACATAGCCCGTATGGTTAGCGGGAGCACAAGCCGTGTTCAAAAGATGACGTTTGTAAAATAGCCTGGGTTTCTCTTAAGGGTACCTCATTTGGCAAGTTAAGAGAATTGGAAAAAATTCTGAGGCTGTCCAAAAAGTATATTTACATACAGCTCAACTTAAATTTTTTGGTTTATCTTAAAAAGATGTAACAGAAATTCTTCGTGTTGCTTCGTTCCGCCGACCGGCGGATTCGTGGCAAAAACCGGCTGCTTCATTACCACCCCCATAGGGATCCCTTTGGGAGAAGGCTCAAAGACTCGAAGGTTCACGAAGTAAACTTTAATTATTAAGGCATCCATAAATTAAATGTATCTTTTTGGACAGCCTCTCGGGGGGGGGGTCACTGCATTAATTAATGGCTACAGATTGAAAAAATGGTTCATAGCCTTTTCCCCCAAAAGGGATGCCCATGGCATAACCACCTTAAATCCCCTCCTTGCCCCGAAGGGGCCACTATGTGGGAAAGGAGGGGACTATTCGATTACCAGAGTCAAAGATTTAATGTCGAATCTGCACTAAAACTCCCGATGAAAATCCGGGTTATCACTACCGCTCTCCCATATATCGGTTGTTCAGCTCTTCC
>SKRK01000076.1 GCA_007118525.1 Balneolaceae bacterium | reverse complement strand
GTGAATTTCATTGAAAATAAACTCTTATTCAACCATAAAAAGTTTGGATAAATGAAGACTCGATATTGATTTGCGTCAGGGGAGAAGTATCCCGGTCAGCCTGACCGGGGAACGGTAGCCGAGAAGCCCGGACAAGCCCCACATGGAGGCCTTAGGCGCTGTCCGGGGTACGTTTCTCTGGCAGCCTAAATTTTCTTCGCCAATGCATAGATTCCATTGCCTTTCATATTTTTGGTATAGAGATCAGTAAAATTCATGATCAGGCAGATTGGCAGCACAATGGGATAGTATGCCATCAGCGGTATTACCGCAAATAGTGAGATTTTATTAAACCAGATCATGGGCCACTTTACCGTTAGCACCCAGGCCCTGTGGCCCCACTTGCCGTACGTATAGTGAATTTTCCGGGGCAGCAGCTCCGCTTCCATCAGCTTTTTATCGATCTCCGTTTTGGAATAGCCGGGCCGCGCATGTTCATCCACAAAAGAGTCTTCATCCCCTGCATCCTCCTCAGAGAAGTGCGATGGAGAGTGCATCAGAAACAAACCTCCCGCTCTGAGACACTTACTCAGATTCTTCATCACCTTATGATCTTTTTCAATGTGTTCAAGCACATCAATGCAGATAATCATGTCGAATACCGTGTCGGAAGAAAACTCCAGCAGATTAGCATTGTAAAAGCTAATCCTGCCAGACTCAATATCATCTTTAAAATAGCGCCGGTTATCTTCCAGGTAATCCTCCTTAATGTCGATTGCATACACCTTTACATGCTGAAATTTTTGAAGGATAAACCGGTCGTACTGACCAAAACCGCATCCGGCATCCAGTAATTTCCACTCACCCTTCTTATCCAGTTTGTCTCCCGCTTCTTTTAAAATGCGCCTTATGTGCCAGCTCCTCAGAAAAAAGATATCCAGCAAAAAATAGAAGATTCTTCTCAGGGTTTTTGAGTTTTTTACAATCCCGGCAAATTTATCTTTTACCGGATCATACGCGATTCTGCTCATAAACCAATTTTTTTAGCAATGCTCGGTTTTTGCCTCTCAACCTGGCCCTTGTTGATCATTTCTCCCAAAAATCCGATTGAAAAGAACTGAACCCCCACTAAAATCATCAGAATACCCAGGAAAAGAAGTGGCCTGTCGCCCAAAGGTTCACCGAAAAAGATTTTCAGCCACGCGAGATATCCGCTAATGACGCTGCCAATCAGGATAAAAAATACACCTATGAGACCAAAAAAGTGCATCGGCCGCTGCATATAGCGGTTTACAAAAAGCAGGGTAAGAAGATCGAGAAAGCCGTTCAAAAACCTGGAGATCCCAAACTTGGTCTTGCCATATTTTCGGGGATGGTGCTTCACTTCTTTTTCAGCAATTGCATCAAATCCTTTCCATTTAGCAAGTAAAGGCACATAGCGATGCATTTCACCGTAAAGATAAATGCTGTCGGTAACTTCTCGTTTATAGGCTTTAAGGCCGCAGTTAAAGTCGTGCAGTTTTATCCCGGTGGTCCAGCGGGTTACGGCATTGAAAAAACGGGAAGGTATGGTTTTGGTTACGGGATCGTGACGCACTCGTTTCCAGCCGCTTACAAGGTCTTTCCCGCTCTTCAGTATCTCAAGCATGGCCGGAATCTCGTTGGGATCGTCCTGGAGATCAGCATCCATGGTTACCACATATATTCCATTGGCCTGTTCGAAGCCTGCCTGAAGTGCGTCGCTCTTACCATAATTTCTGCGCAGCCGAACTCCTTTTATCTCTTGTCGGGTCCGGAAGAGTTCTTCAATAGTCTCCCAGGAGCCGTCAGTCGACCCATCATCCACGAAAATAATCTCATAGGTTACCCCCTCCAAAGCGTTTGATATTTCGGTTGCAAGCTCTTCAATAGAACTCTCCTCATTCAAAAGCGGTATGACTACACTCACTTCAGGATGATGAGGAACTTTGTGGTCTGAATTATGTATATTTTTTTCCGGCAATGGTTTGCAAATTCATTAATTTGGGCAATCTGAATGATTATCTGATCTGTGCTATTTCAGTTAAACAGCATCAATAATACAGCAAATCATTGACAACCAACTTTTTCCAAAGCTGAAAATAAAGGATTTCAACGCTATGAAGAAATTGTATTACTCAATAGGGGAAGTAAGTGAGATTACAGCCATCGAGCCTCATGTACTAAGATACTGGGAAACAGTGTTCAAAGACCTTTCTCCACGAAAGAACAAGGCCGGCAACAGAACATATAAAGAGGATGATATCACCTTTATATTGAAGTTGAAACACCTCATCCAGGAAAAAAAATACAGCACAGCCGGTGCGAAGAAAATTGTAGAGGGCGAAGAGAGTGCAGAATCCGTTTCATCCAGAGAGGAGAAGAGGCTGCCTGCAGAGGTTGAGAAGGATATGTCTGAAGTTAAGATTTTTTTAAACAAGCTCCTCGAAAAGCTTTGACTCACCGCGAGAAGCTTACAATCAATATATACAGCAGCTCCGCACAGATAAGTACAGCCACGCCCACCAGGTGTATCACCTGAAGAGCACCGGCCATATCGAACCACTCAAGACCGATACCTGCAACCATTTGGAGCATTATCAGGCCAACGATGACCCAACCCAACCTGGAGAGTCGCTTGCTTACATTAAACTTGCGGTTGTAATAGATCAGCACTCCGGATAGTGCCACTACCACCCAGGAGAAGCTTCTGTGTATTTCGTAGAGCCAGCTCAGGCTGTCAATCCACTGTTCACGAGGAAGTTCAAGTACATTCTTGGCCACGTCAACCTCTTCTCTTACCTGCGTACCCAATATCATCTGTGCCAATGTGAGAAACAGAATCCCCCCCGACACCCATAACAGAACCCTGCGTGTGTCGCCGCTCAGGGTTGTGGTAAGGCGTGTACTCATGGCCCTGAAACTGGCATAGAGAAGAACGGCAAGGATAAGCATCGCCACAATCATGTGAATCGTTATCATCCCCGCACTAAGCCCTGAGCGCACAACCTGGCCCCCAAGCCAACCCTGAAAAAGCACCAGGAGCAGTGCCAAACCTGAGAAGATCGTAATCACAGGATCTTTTTTCCTGTACTTGAAGGAGAAGATAAAGGTGAGGATAATCAGAAAACCTATCAGAATGCCAACCAAACGATTAATGTACTCGAGCCACGTATGCACAGGGTTAAAGAGTTCGGCATCATACTGCGCAGGCAGGTCGGCGGCACTGGTTGGTGGAATCCACATACCAAAACACTGTGGCCAGTCGGGGCAGCCCAGCCCGGCTCCAACAGCCCGAACAAGGCCGCCAATAAAAATGAGTATAATGGTTGCTATAACCGTGGTAACAGCTGTCTTTTGGTAGAGATTTAGTTTCATTTTTTACGCTATAGTGCACGGGCTGGAAAGCCGCAGAGAGTCTGTATTGTGTCTGAAATCATCAAATCGGGGTTTTCGTACCGATCCAATTTAACATCAAAACCAATAGCTTGTTAAATCAATTCGTAAAAGAGTAAAAATTTAACATGAGTTCGATATAAGAATTTAGTTTAGGAGCCTCCACTCTCTTCACAAGGAGGGGGCTTTTCTAATCACCGATTCTATATCGTTAACAAGACACCAGCCAAAACTTGAAACTTCAGGTAACATATCACTTCGGAAATAGTTATTTTCATATGCTATAATTCAAAGCATTCATGAACAGAATACAGACAGAAACTACAGGCATACAGCAGCTATTGGCCACAATTAACGACTACTACGAGCTCACTAAGCCGGGTATTACGTTTACGGTAGTGGCAAGTATGTTAATTGGCTTCCTGATGGGCACTGCCGGCAGTGTGAACTACCTCTTGATGGTGCATGCCATATTCGGCACCTGGATGATTGCCGCCGGTACGGCTGCTCACAATATGTTCATGGAGAGAGGGGTGGACGGGTTAATGAAACGCACCAATAAGCGCCCCCTGCCCGCTTCCCGCGTTACTCCGCAAAATGGATTTATATTTTCAATGAGCCTGATCTTTGCAGGGCTCTTCTATCTGATTTTCATGGTGAATGTTGTTGCAGGAATTGTGTCTCTTGCCACAACCATTATCTACCTGTTCGCCTATACGCCCCTTAAGAGAATATCTGCACTCAATGTGTTTGTTGGTGCTGTACCCGGGGCACTTCCGGTAGTTGGCGGCTGGGCCGCTTCGAGCGGAACCGTGTTTGAGCACGGAATGTGGATCCTGTTCGGTATTATCTACTGCTGGCAGATTCCTCACGTAATGGCAATCGCCTGGGTTTGTAAAAATGATTACGAACACGCAGGGTTTAAAATGCTGCCCAAAAATGACCCAAAAGGCTACAAAGCCGTTTTGTGGGTGATCGTACCGCTTCTGATTCTTATCCCGACTGTATACAAACTCTACGTGATGGAGCTGGTAAGCTGGCTCTACCTTGGAGGCGCACTGCTGACAACCATTGTATTCTTGTGGTATGGCGTGAAATTTGCCTTTTCAAGAGACATCTCCACAGCACGCGCACTCATGTTCGCCTCCTTTGTCTACCTGCCGCTGATCTGGATTTTCATCTTCCTGGACTGGATGATTCTGTAATAAATTTGTGTGAGTACAAGGTAAGAGCTGATTAAGGAGTGTCTCTCCGTCGGCT
>SKRK01000067.1 GCA_007118525.1 Balneolaceae bacterium | reverse complement strand
GAACAAAACCTGGCCAGGGAGATGGACAGGCTCCGTAAAAGAATTTTCACCACCAGTGGCCGCGAACGGCTTGCCCTGCAAAACCGGCTTGAACAGCTCTCCGCCGAGAGGCGCTCACTCTTTAAATACAGGGGTACAGGCTCTACGCACAGTGAATCCAGAATCTGGGCCCTGCAAAGGCAGCTGCAGCGAAATGAAGCCGTATTGCACGTAACAGATATAAACTCGAACTACTATCTCTCAATTCTCTACAGAAACAGCCTTTCCATAGAGAAGCTGCCGCTTGAGGAGTCGGATATCTTGATGTTTGAATCTGCTATCTCTTCGCTGATTACCGGCAGAACTGATTTGGAGCTGCTCTACGAGATCGGAAGGTTTATCGATATCAACTCCATACCAGATTATATAGAGTCGATCATTTTTATCCCCGACGGATTTTTCCATCAGCTGCCACTGGCCATCCTTCCGGTATTAAAGCCCGACTCACCGCTCAGCTATGGTTCTGCGAGATACATGATTGAAGATCGCGATATTCGAACGCTGAACAGCTTAAATGATCTCAGTCAACGAAATCCCCGTTATAATCATGAGTATGATTACAGCGGCTTTGGTGTCTCCGATTTTAATAACGAATCAACATCAAGAAGCCTTATTGCGCTTCCAATGGCGCCCAGAGAGGTTCAAAATATTTCCGTGAAGCTGGATCGGTTTTCGTCCAAAAACACAATGATTAATGAATCTGCAACTGTCGAAAATTTTCGCGAATTGGCAGGTAAAAGCAGGATTCTGCATATGGCCACGCACAGTGAGGTGTCAGAAAGCGACCCCCTCTTCTCGAGGCTCCATTTTTTTGCAAGTGCGGGAACAGATGACAGTAACCCTGTAATCGGCCAGCTGTTTGCCTATGAATTTTTTGATCTGAACATGCAAAATGAATTGGTTATGCTGAACTCCTGCGAATCGGGCGGGGACCGCTACCTGCAGGGAAGCGGAATAATGGGTATCAGCCGGGCGCTGCGATATGCCGGCGTACAGAGCCTGGTATTAAATGCATGGTCGGTAAATGATCAGTTTGCAGCAGATTTTGCTGAACTTTTTTATGAAAATCTCAATACGGGTAAAACCAAGTCAAGAGCTCTTCAACTGGCTAAAATCGAGTTTATCAAAACTAAAAACTCGAATCCTCACTACTGGGGACCCTATATTCTGAATGGTGAAAACCGGCCAATCATCAGGTCATCTGATATTAATCTTGCATCCTACACGTTAGCCTTTGCTTTTATTATGGGGCTTGTACTGGTAAACAGGATAAACAGAAAAGGTAAAGCCGCCTGATCCCCGCTTTGGGACCTTCGAACGCTGAAGGCGTTCAATATGATTAGCCCGGTGCGCAGCTCCGGGTTAATTGCGGCACACCTTATGCCCCGAGGCGGGAACTCCATTAACGCCCATATCAACATCGGGGGGTGCCGGAATAGTTAATCAAAAGGTTCTTCTGAATTCCGCTGTGAATGTGAAAACGTCCCTCATTATCTATTTATACGTAGGCAGGTTGCGAAACCAGGATGTGTCGTTTCAGCGTGTAATCAGAAACGAAAAACACCCTCTGAAAGAAGCTTGCAGAGGGTGTTTTAAAAAGATGAGAATTGTTTTTGCAGAGTCCGAATTACTCGGAAAGAGCTTTTAAATAGCTTGCTGCAATTCTGCTATATGCTCCGTTCAGTTCGTACGCTTTTTCAAGAGCTGCTTTGGCTTCTACTATTTTGTTCAGCTGAAAATAGGTATTACCGAGATACCAGTAGTTTCTTTCCAGCAGAAGCATATTATCGGAATTGAGCTCTAACCCAGCCTCAAACCGATCGGCTGCCAGTTCATACATTCCGGAATTGTATAGAATAGAACCCGCAGTGACCAAAAGTTTATGCGTTTCATATACATCCTGAGTATTCTCTAAGAGATTGTCGAGCATCGTCAGAGCCGACTGAATTTCACCTCTATTTGCTGCAGAAATGGCTAATATTATTCTATCTGAGTTTGCAGTTTCAGCCACTACCCCCTCTGCAGACCTGTAGTAGTCGAGCTCAATACTTGATATCGGACTGATTGCAGTACCCTGGTCGCTTGTAATGCTAAAAACTGAAAGTGTGACAGCCATCAATAATACAGCTGCAGCGGCATACCATTTCCGATGAGTTGACATCTTGTAAACTCGAGGCTTCTTTTGCTCTGTTTCCTCAACCAGAACCTTAAGACTGGCTGCTGTTTTAAGATAGTCCAGATAGTATTCATCTTGGATCAACTCAACCCACAGCTCATCAATTTCATTATTTGTGAGTTTACCGTCGATATACAGATCAATTTTGTATTCCAATTCCCTATTTTCGCGGCCCTCAATCATATATGTCGTCATTTAGATGTGTTTAAAAGGTGTTTATTAGATTGCTAAATCGTTATATTTTATACGCTTACTATAAAGAAACAACTGATTACTACACTTAGGAACAGTTAGCCGTTTAACTGTTGTTTATTTCTACATACAAGAGGGTTGAGCAGGGCATTTGTTACAAATAATTTTGTTAAAAAATACTAATGGTTTATACGTACTGTTAGTTTCACAGTTCCTGACTGACACCTATTAAACGATCACTAATTTTAAAAATAAATACCCTGCCCCTTTATTACCTAAGCGTTATTTGAAGGAGAAAAATATCATTCCTGTTAAATTTTAATATTACCGGCCCCTTAGAGTAACCTGAATATGTATTAACAGTCTTATTTATTAGTATAAAAGCATGGGGGATGTAAGGCCGGTTTCCATCATTATTCAGCATCAAACAACTTATTGAGGAACTATAAAATCATTCACATTGATATGAAGAAAAACAGAACTTTTGAACAGCTTCTGGATCAATTTGAAGCCGTTAAAAGCAGAATAGAGGAGTTCCACAACGTTCCGGAAGATCTATTTATTCAAAAACCCACTGCCGATACATGGAGTGCAGCCGAGGTTTGCAATCACCTTGTTCAGTTTAACACTCTCTATCTTACAGAGATTGAAAAGGCTGCGGCAAACCCGGTGGTATCAAATGAGGAGATCATCTCCTTACGCGCAGGATTTCTCTGCCGCCAGTTTATCAAGTTTCTTGAGCCGCCCTACAAGGTTAGGTTTAAAACAGTTGAGCCAATGCAGCCCGTCTATTCTGAGAGAACTGCGGGGGAAATCATTTCCAAACTCTTGCATACAGAGAATGAATTGACAGGATGGATTCTCTATTTTCAGAAACAACAGATAGATCTGAATCGGACCAAGGGAAAGAATCCGGTCATTAAGTGGCTGCCTATGTCGATTGCAGATCTCTTGCTCGTACTTGATGCACATCAGAGGCGACATATTTGGCAAATAGAGAATACGCTATCTAGCCTCTCGGGCACAAAACATTGAACCCATGGCCGCCGCCCCTCCTTACTCTTTCACTGTCACATATCTCAGGATCTCAATTACCTGCCCGGGTTTCTCGGCAACCGCAAGCGCGGCAGCATCAACCTCTTTTAACGCATGAGTATGCTCTGCGGAGTGCATAACAATCAGCTTTTTACCAAGCGCTGAAGCATATCCTGCATCAAAAGCTGCGTTCCACTGACGGTATTTTTCTCCAAATTTAACTACAACAATATCAGCTCTCTCTATCTCTGTTCTGGTTCTGATAGCATTGATTTTACCGCCTTTATGATCTTTCCAGAAATCACTCTCTTCCGGTCCCAAAATATCCACTCCTACATTGTCGCTCGCAGGATGATCGGTTACGGGAGCGGTGATCTCAACGGGCAGACTCTCTTCTTCGACCCCTTTTTTGATTTCATCCCGCCAATCGGAATGAATTTCTCCGGATAAATAAACTCTCAATTTCATATTTAACCCTGGTTTTTGATTGATGGTTTAATCTATAAACAATGAATTTGAATTTATAAATCCAAAAGAATGTAACCCCCCTCGTTACTCAATAAACAAGAGGGGTTTGTCGGGCCGGTATTGCAAATTATTATAATGTGCATCAACAACCGGCTGCTGCTATCTCAATATCATTACCGGGCACGGGATCCGTTCAACTTATTCTCCGCGATATGGAACTCCATCTGTAATCCAGGCCGGAGCAGGTTCTCCTTTCAGATAGTGATCCATATACTCTTTCATTTTAATGGCATAGTCGAGACGGTTTGCCAGTTTTCTCAGGTGGTGAGGTTCATCGTAATAGTGAAGAAATACAGACTCCTTGCCATTCCTGCGCAGAGCAAGATAGAGCTCTATAGACTGGTACCACGGAACTGCTTCATCGGCATCGCCATGCTGAATCATCAACGGTGTGTTAATGCGATCCGCAAAAAAGACCGGTGAATTTTCAATGTATGGTGCCAGGTTCTCCCACATACTCACGCCAAGCCGGCTTTGTGTCTGTTCATATTGAAACTGCCTGGCCAGGCCTGTACCCCACCGAATACCACTGTATGCACTGGTCATGTTGCCTACAGGGGCGCCCGCAACGGCCGCTGCAAACATGTCGGTTTCCGTTACCACCTGTGCCGTCAGATAACCGCTCCATGAGTGCCCATGCAGCCCGATAGCATCGGGATCAGCCACACCCATTTCAATCAGTTTATGTACGCCCGG
>SKRK01000202.1 GCA_007118525.1 Balneolaceae bacterium | reverse complement strand
GGGAGGATTAAACCCCCGAAAATAAATTATGGACAAATCACATTTCTCACACCATGGGATGTGATTATAAAAATAGAGAGGTAACTGCAATGAAAAGCGAAATAACATCGAAACACATAAACAGGCACATCAGAACTTTAACCGTCAAGACATGGAATCTGCAGCAAAAAATGCTGCAGAAGATATGACATACAGGGATCGTGCACGGGGAATCGAGGTTAATAACCGTCAGGATTTTATCAATTATCTTGAGGGTTGGGCAAAGGCCTTCTCTGATACCCGTATCGCGGATCCTGCCTATATCGATGGCGGTGATAAAGTGGCAGCAATGTTTACCGCGCTGTACAAATGATGGTCCTTTCGGGGGGATTCCCCATCTCCCCGTTTTAAAAAAACCTTCAGTTAACCAACTTATTACAAAGATCTTCAATGATTCGGGTGAAAGAAAACTGATTTTGAACGCAATCCAACCATCCAGCAGACGGTCAAACTAAAATGATAGAGTATAAAAATGCATGTTAAAAAATTCTTATCAGTGATAAGATAAGGCCTCCATTCTGGCTTTAAAGAGTGTGGAGTTCACTATTTCAAAGCCTTACCATCCAACGGCGATGAATGATCAATTTTTAAAAAAAATTATGAGGTAATCACTATGATTGTTACCAAATTGCATTTATTTCAGACTTACTCTATACTTTTTCTGGCAACACTATTTACAGGTTCAATGATATTAAGCAGCTGTTCAGGCGATGATTCCACTGGGCCTCAAAACCCTCAAATTGTGGATATCGCTATCACACCCGACAATGCAACTTTTGCTGTCGGAGAGCAACAGGACTTTTCTGTCGTGGCCCTTACCGCCACAGGCGATACGGTAGATACCGCCGAACTGGACATTGAATTGCAATGGTGGTCAACCGACAATGATGTTTTCACTGTAGAACCCGGTGGTTTGGCAACCGGACATAATCAGGGAGAAGCATACTGCATAGTGGAAGCCATCATAAATGTTTCCCAACATACTACTGATCTGCCTGATAAACTGATTGTTCAAGCCGGTATTTTAACTGATGGTCAAACCCGGTATCAGACACAAAACCTGGCTTTGTCAGCCGGAGATGAAGATGTTATTACAAAACTTGAAACCATTTCAATAAACAGCATGCTTCGGTTCACGGGCAGGGACTCTGCTTTTGTTATGGTTTTTTAAATCAATAATCACTTGCCCTATCATATTCAAATAGATGTTTCGAAGACGCTCTAAAAACCAAAGAATGAGTGGACAGAAGCAGGAACATCAAAAGAAAATCATGGACACCATGGTAACAGTAACTTCAAAAGACGGGACAGAAATCGCATTCAAGCGAACCGGAAGCGGTCCTCCTCTTGTGCTCGTTCATGGAAGTGCCGGCGATCATACACGGTGGGAACTCTTTGATGTTCGTCCCAAATTAGCGCAGCATTTTACATTGTACGCGATGGATCGCCGCGGGCGGGGCGGTAGCGGAGATGCTGTCCAATACAGACCGGAACGGGGGTTTGAAGACGTAGCTGCAGTTGTGGACTCAATCGATGAACCGGTTACTCTACTGGGCCACTCATATGGCGCCTTTTGTGCCCTGGGAGCTTCCCTGATTATAAACAATCTGCACAAACTGGTCCTGTACGAACCGGTATTCCTGGTGGATCATCAGAAATTCGTCTCCGATGATGTGATTGCTGAACTGGAGGCTGTATACGCCAAAGGGAATATGGAGGAATTGCTGGTCATATTTATGAAGAAAGTTGCCCGAATCACCGCGGATGAAATCGAAGCGGTGCGCTCAGCACCAAGCTGGCAGAGCCGGGTGGATGCTGCTCACACATTGCTGCGTGAGACTGTGGCACCGACCCGGTTTACCTTCGATCCGGGGCAGTTCATAGAGATGACCACGCCTACCCTATTGCTGACCGAAAGTGAGAGCCCGGTGTTCTTCAAAAATGTGACCAAGGAAGTGCATGACATGCTGCCAAACAGCCGGATAGTACCATTCCAGGGACATGGGCATGTGACAATGAATTCGGCACCGGAACTCTTTATTGAAAAAGTGCTTGAATTCGCATTTGAAATGGATGAGAAATAATTATTCAAAATTTTCGAAAGTTTATTCGTTAGTAAACCAGTTTAAAGCTTATAAGCGCCATGGAATAAAACCACTTAATCATGCCTGCACCCTCAGAGATTGCTGAGAAATTAATGAAGGACGGACATCAAGCGATGAAACGTACCGACTGGACCGAAGCAAAGAATTGTTTTGAGCAGGCGCTGCAGATTAAGGAGACTCCGGAACTGCTCGAACATCTCGGGCAAGCCGCATGGTGGCTTGATGATGCTGAAACCACATTCGAATCGAGAGAAAAGGCATTTCAGATCTACCGCAGACAGGGCAACGCAAGAGCTGCTGCGCGTGTGGCAATCAGTATTGCCTACGATTATTTCTCTTTCCAGGGAGAGTATGCGCTTTCCAACGGCTGGAGCCGCCGGGCTAACAGGCTGCTCGAAAACCTGGAAACCGTTCCCGAACATGGTTTAGTAAAAGCCTGGGATGGAAATGTGGCTATTGAAGCCGATCATGATCCTGCCAAAGCTTTCCGCCTGGGCAAGGAGGCTGCTGATATTGCTGAAGAACTCCAGAATTTCGACCTGCAGATGATGAGCGTTGCCCTGCAGGGACTTGCCCTCGTATTTGAAGGGAAGGTTGATGAGGGAATGCCGTTGCTCGATGAAGCGGCAACAGCGGCCATGACCGGAGAGATATCTGACCTGGAAACCAGTATTAATGTATGCTGCTATTTGATTACGGCCTGCGAATATGTTCGTGATTACAACCGGGCAGTTCAATGGTGCTTCAGCGTAAAGCGGCGGACGGAAAACGGTACGTTTCCCCTGATGTTCTCTTTTTGCCAGATCCACTACGCCGGCGTACTGATCTGGAACGGAGATTGGGATGAGGCCGAAACTGTTCTGAAAAAGGCTTCAAACAACCTGATTGACTCCCGTCCTGCCCACGCAGCCGAGGGACTGGTAAAGCTGGCCGGTATCTGCCGATTCCGCGGCAAATTCAAAAAAGCTGAAGAGCTGCTGGACAAAGCTGCGCAAAAACCGTTCAGAATGCTGGGTGCGAATCTTGTACTTGCGGAGAAAGCGGCCCTCGCTTACGACAGGGGTGATCCGGTTTCAGCTGCAAACCTGGCTGACCGGTACCTCCTGAACACACCTGAAAAGTGCCGGTTAATGTTACCTAAAGGCCTGGAAGTGCTCACACTGGCTCAGCTTGATCTTCATAAATTTACGGAGGCAGAACACTCTTCGAAGCGATTGAGAAATATCGCTGAATTGGCCGGTACAGAACCACTGATTGCATTTGCCCACTATACTGACGGAATGGTACATCTGGCGAAAAAGGAGAATCAGCAAGCCTGTACATGTTTTGAACAATCTGTTGAACTGTTTGACAGGAATAAGAACCCATTCCAAACAGCCCGCTCCCGGTGTGGAATGGCTGTGACACTGCATCGTCTCGGACAGAATCAACCGGCACTTCGTGAGATTCATGCTGCTATCGAAACCTTTAATCAGCTAAAGGCAAAACCGGAACAAGATCGTGCCAATACCATTTTGAAAAAGATAAAATCCCTGTCGGCGGATCATGCAGAAGTATCATCGCCGGAAGCACTTACAGCCAGGGAACAGGAACTATTGTGCGAAATTGCCCAGGGGAAAAGCAATTCTCAAATCGCATCCGACCACTATATCAGCATTCGAACCGTAGAACGGCACATCTCCAATATCTACGGCAAGCTGGGTGTCTCAGGAAAGTCGGCCCGCGCCAAAGCCACCGCGTTTGCTCATCGAAATGAATTGGTTGGATGATTAAGGCACCTCCAATATTCCTTAACTCCATGACCACTCAAATGTAGAAACTTCTCTCCCTCTCTCCCTCTACGTGTAAAAAATACGTGCACACACTCATGACATACTCCACCTCTGCTTTTATACTAAAACTGACGTGAATCATCAGAAAGAAACTTCAACCCAAAATAAACAGCACCATGGATGAGACCCAAATCAAACAACCGGAAATCAAATCCAATGTGTACCGGGTAAACACCGGAGATGCAGGCAAGGCACTTGATACAATCGTTCTGGCATTTTCTGCAGATCCGCAGCTGAGGTGGCTTTGGCCGGAAGCCGATGATTACCTCGCATACGGTCCGAAGTTTTTTGAAGCATTCGGCGGCAACGCGTTCTCAAGTGATTCAGCATATTATACCCGGGATTTTTCGGGAGTTGCGCTGTGGCTGCCCCCGGGAGTCCATCCCGATGAAGAGAGTCTTCTGGCCCTTCTTGAAACCGCCGCTCCCGCCTCAAAGCTACCCATTGTCATGGAAGTTCTTGAGCAGATGGACTTCCATCAGCCCGACGAGCCTCACTGGCACCTTCCGCTGATCGGGGTGGACCCGGCTAAGCAGGGGTCGGGATATGGTTCACAGTTGCTGCAGAATACTCTTGAAGAGATCGACCGCCGGGGGGAAACCGCCTATCTTGAGAATACAAATCCCGCCAATACACCGCTCTATGAGCGCTATGGGTTTGAGTTGATTGATGTAATTCAAGTCGATGGAGCGCCGCCTCTTTTCCC
>SKRK01000010.1 GCA_007118525.1 Balneolaceae bacterium | reverse complement strand
TTCAGCTTCCTGATTCTATTTGTCTTTTTTATGTGATAACTGAATTAAATAATGTAACCCTATGGAATTTCAAATATTTGGTGTTGGTATTCTAACCTGGATAGTATTTATCCCAATCGTTGGTATGCTTGTCGTGTTGCTTCTACCGGATAAAAGCCGAAATGCTATTCGATGGGCAGCGGTTGTGGCAACCGGTTTACAGGTAATTTTAGCCGGGGTAATTTTTGCATTGTTCGATCGGGCCAAACTGGGTATAAACGATGCGGAGAGTTTTCAATTTGTTGAAAAATTCAGTTGGATAACCGTAGAAGCTGTTCCATGGGTGGGTCGAATTGAAATCAACTACTTTCTTGGAATAGACGGGCTCAGCGTGCTTATGATCTTACTTACCTCGCTGATCGGTTTCATCGGGGTGATCTCTTCCTGGAATATTGATAAGATGGTGAAAGGATACTTTGCGCTCTATCTGCTGTTGGTTACAGGTATGATGGGCGTTTTTGTCTCACTCGATTTTTTCCTCTTTTTCATCTTCTGGGAAGTGATGCTGCTCCCCATGTACTTTTTGATCGGCCTCTGGGGCGGCCCGCGCAGGGAATATGCCGCGATAAAATTCTTCCTCTATACATTTGTTGGGGGCATTCTGATGCTGCTGACCATGCTGGCGCTCTATTTCAGCGTGGCCTATACCGATCCTGCAACAGGGCAGTCAGTTCACACCTTCAATATTTTGCATATGATGGACCCCTCTAACTACGTTGAGGGCGGCCTGCTATCCGGCGTGGATACCACCTGGCGCTATGTGGCGTGGATGGCCTTGTTCATCAACTTTGCGATCAAGATTCCGCTGTTTCCATTCCATACGTGGCTTCCTGATGCACACGTTGAGGCGCCCACGCCGATTAGTGTTATCCTGGCGGGTGTTCTGCTGAAACTGGGTACATACGGACTGCTGCGAATCAACTTCCCGATATTCCCGGATGCAACAGTCTACTTTATCTACTTCATGGCTGTACTTGCTATGATCAGCATTATCTACGGAGCCTTCTGTGCAATGGCACAGGATGATTTCAAAAAGCTGATTGCTTACTCCTCTATCAGTCACATGGGAATTGTGGTACTTGGTATAGCAGCGCTGAACACCCAGGGAATGGTAGGTGGTGTATTGCAAATGTTTAATCACGGTATCATTACCGCTGTTCTTTTCCTGGCCGTTGGTGTTCTGTACGACCGAACTCATAAACGAGGGTTGTATGATTTTGGAGGGATTGCCAATCAGATGCCTAAATACACCGGATTGGCCATGATCGGGATGTTTGCAGCACTCGGGCTTCCGGGACTCAACGGGTTCGTTAGTGAATTGTTCTCATTCCTCGGAGCGTTTGAGGCTTACAAGTGGATAGCCATCATTTCGGTAACCGGCATTATCATCACAGCCGGATATATTCTCTGGACTATTCAGCGGGTTTTCCTTGGAAGCACACCTGATAAACTAACCGATCTGAAAGACCTCACGCCAAGAGAGTACCTCATGTTTGTGCCTTTGATTATCCTGATCATTTTACTGGGAATTTATCCGGCACCAGCAATCGAATTGATGAACAGTTCACTGAGTCACCTTGTGGAATTCGTAAACAGCGGAGGCCGATAGCATGAGTTATTTTGAAATCGAAGTCATCATCAACAGAAATAACCTCATAAACCTGAAAATATTCAGATTCTGCAGATTATGGTAGAACATACAATACATAGCCTGGGCTTTTATCTGCCCGAGATTGTGATGGTACTTACTCTCTGTGTGATTATTGTGGCAGATCTGTTCATAAAAAATAGGAACCAGCTATCTGGAATTGTGCTGCTGGGCGGTTTGCTGATTGCCGGGTTCATGCTGTTTCTTCAGCCGGCAGGATCTGAATCTGTTTTCTACGATATGGTGGCATCAGATCCATTCGCTCTCTATTTCAAGGCTATCATTCTGCTTGCCGCATTCTTCGTAGTACTCTTTTCATTAAACAGCCGTGAGTTGCAGGGATATCTCTCACGCATTGGAGAGTACTACATGCTTATTGCAGGCATGGTTTTCGGGATGCTGATGATGGTAGGTTCAGCCAATCTTTTAATGATGTTTCTTGCACTAGAGATAACCAGCATCAGTTCGTACGTGCTAACCGGTTTCACGAAAAGATCTGGACGATCATCCGAGGCATCTCTTAAATATATCATTTATGGGGCTGTTTCATCAGGCATCATGCTTTATGGCCTCACATTGTTGATCGGTATCACAGCGGCCACAGATATTTACACCATTAATGCGGCTTTGGCGCAGGGTATTGACCAGGTATTACTCTTAAATCTCTCCATTCTGCTGATTATAGTCGGCTTTGGTTTTAAGATTGCGGTAGTCCCGTTTCACTTCTGGGCACCTGATGTATATGAGGGGGCTTCCTTTCCGGTAGTTTCACTGCTTGCGGTGGCATCAAAAATAGCCGCTTTTGGAATGCTGATCCGGTTTTTTGGAGTCTCATTTATCGATTCTGCCGGTTTATCGGCAGACGGCAGCTGGTCCATAATCAACGGTCTGCACTGGGATCTTTTGTTGGGTGTAATGGCAGCACTTGCCATGATATTAGGAAACCTGACTGCCCTGAGACAGGACAATATTAAACGGATGCTTGCCTATTCGAGTATCGCACATGCAGGGTACCTGCTAATGGGTGTGGTGCTATTAACCGGCGAAGGTATTGCTACCGTAATGATGTATCTGTTTATTTATCTGTTCATGAACCTGGGGGCGTTTTATGTAGCGATGCTGTTTTATAATGAAACCGGAGTTGACTCGATAGAGGGATATAAAGGATTTGGTATTCGCGCCCCTCTTGCAGGAGTGGCACTCACTATCTTTTTGGTATCGCTTACCGGCTTACCGCCTACTGCAGGCTTTATAGCAAAACTCTACATTTTTGGGGCGGCCATAAGTGCAGGATGGATATGGCTTGTAGCCATTGCCGGGATTACAACCGTCATTTCACTTTTTTACTACATCCGTGTGGTTCGAAACATGTTTTTCTATGAGCCGAAACCGGATCAAAAACCAATTCATCTTAACAGTTTCACAAAGGTGGTGATTTACACTCTCTTAATTCCCACGCTTTTTCTCGGAATTTACTTTTCACCGTTATTGGAAGCAGTAAGAGATTCTGTTTCCCTGATCGGTTTTTAATACATAGCCTGCAAATCAGACTGATATGCTGGCTTTGCTAATTTATGCACGATATGCAATTGTAGTTAAACTATCTGCTGTCGACTGTTGTGTGTGAAATGTTTGATGTTTTCAATTTAATATGGAGAAACTGTTATGAGTGAATCAAAACCGGAACAACTTTTTAAACAAGCAGAAGAAGATCTACAACGTGCAAGCATAGAGCTCTACAGGCCTTCGGATGATGTTGTTACCTTTGCTGCCTGTCAATTCTCAAGAAAAGCGCTGTACAGATTTCTAAACGCTCTGGCTATATATCAATCCAAAAATAAAAATATTATTCTTGAGCCCAACCTTACCCTGGAGCAGCTAATTACATTTTGCGGTCAACATAATAAGGAAATTGACAGCATTGATTTCAGCTCGCTAAATTGTAAATGTGCCCCAGTTATTGATGATGGTGATGAACAAATTATATACTGTACAAGTGTGCAAAAAGTGGATTATTGCGCTAAACTGGCTTCACAAGTTAAAGAGATTGTACGTAAAGAGATCGATGATAGTTTGAATTGAGTTTATATTTAGTGATAGTTCTGAAGACTATGCAACAGGGTGTATAGTTTAGTATCTTACTTATCTATTATCGCCAGATAATTAAATAGATATTTAAAAATCCCGGATACATCTTACATGTTTTCAACATCCTGCCATTATGGCCTCCAGGCCATGCTTTACATAGCCATGCACTCTTCTAAAGACAAAAATGTTGAATTAAAAATAATCGCTGAAGAGCAGGATATTCCCCGCCATTTTTTAAGCAAAATATTACAGCAGCTTGTCAAAAGTAATCTGCTTCATTCCATGAAAGGTCCTACAGGAGGGTTTAAGCTTGCAAAATCATCTGAGGATACTACATTGATTGAGATCGTTGCAGCGATAGACGGACTCGGAGTGTTTAATAAATGTGGTATAGGCTTTAAGCAATGTAATGACAAATCCCCTTGTCCGATCCATGATGAATACAAGAAGGTAAGGAAAGAGGTTGAAAATCTGTTCAGGTCAAAAAATCTACAAACCCTTATTAATGATGTAAAAGAGGGAAATAGTATCATCTCTATCACCGGCTGATTGAATTGTCTCATGGCAGAGCTGTCGAGATATCTTCGGACTCACCCCTGTCCCCTCTCTGCAAGCAAAGAGGGGGACGCCTGAATGGGTTTAGAGTTCGACTCTAATTACAAGCTCAAAATTCATTCCAAAGTCACCCCCTCTATGCGAACGGAGTGAGTAGAGAGAAGGGGGACGGGGGGTGAGTCGGTGAATCCAAAATAAATTGAATGCAGGCAAACCATTGCATTTTCAACTGTTTGCTCATTTTCAATTTCTAATTTTAAACAACTCACTGCCATTCGGACTCACCCCTGTCCCCTCTCTGCAAGCAAAGAGGGGGACGCCTGAATGGGTTTAGAATTCGACTCTAATTACAAGCTCAAAATGCGTTCCGAAGTCACCCCCTCTATG
>SKRK01000351.1 GCA_007118525.1 Balneolaceae bacterium | reverse complement strand
TAATCAGCGAAATTTTCTCTGTACCAAACTTTTTTAAATGTGGCACACAGTCCATAATCAGGTCGCTGGCTTCAGAGAGGTCAAGGGCTATAATGGCGTGTTTGAATAGTTTTTTCATGGCAGGTTCTTTTAGTTTTATATGAGACGTACTATAATATATGAATATAAATAACAGGCAGATCTTTTATAATGGGTAATTCCCCTATCCCGAGATTTCAGTGATTAGTTCTGTCAAGGTTGTATAAAAATAGCGCGATACGATATAGATCTGTTCACCTCCGTTTACCCGCATGTATCTTGAGAACCCCTGGGCACTTTCCCGGCCAAACTGAAGGAATATCCGATCCTCTTCTGTTTGAATCACCACGCATCCTGCCGGTTCTTGAAGTCCGTAAGTTTCTCCGGGTGGTGGGGACGTAATTCTGAAGTCCGGCGTGATTTTGGAGTATAGATTCCTAAGTTCTCTTGCTTCACGCTCCGACAGTTCTATTTCCAGGTAGTCTGCCGGGGTTTGAGTGGCCCACTCCCTCATCTCGCTACAAGAGGAGTCCATCTGCCCGGCCTGTGCCGCACGGCCGTAAATCTGCACCTGTGTCTGCAACTCAGGAAAATAAGCAACAATAGAGTTGATTGAAGCAGGGCTTAGCTCAAATACCGGCCTGTACACCACGTGGATATGGTCATCATGCCCCATAATCTCCAATCCCTCATCTGCATGAACGTGCGGATCAGGTTTCAGAAAAAGCACCACCAGATAAACAATAATGGTAATGCCCGTTGCCATCATTGATCGCTTTGCAGCGTTGTTCATTTTTTTCATTCCCTCCTCCTTCTGTACCAAACGGCAATGCCGCCAATCACAAATAGCCCGGGTATTAAGATCGATGAGAGTATAAACGTATTTCTGAGCTGACGGTTTGTAAGGTTAATAACGGGTAGTTCATAGGTTACCGGCTCGAGATCGAGCAGGACCTGTTCATCCATTAGCCAGTTAATGGTATTTGTGATCAGACGCTGATTGCCCAGGTAGTTCAGATATTCGTTTGTGGCAAAGCTTCCGGAACCGATTACGGCCAGCCTGTTTTCAGTGCCGTCCCGATTTGATTCCACCACGGCCATCAGGTCGAAACTGCGAGGCGCGATGTCGGAATTGCGCAGGTTTTCAATTTCTGACGGACTGTTTACCGTAACGCTTCGATCTGTTGATCGAAAAAGAATCAACGGATCCAGATAAGAAGGAACCGGATCAACAAGCTGCAGTTCCTGGATGCCCGGATAGAAAGTAAGAGAGAGGTCCTGCGTAATGATATGCTCTTCGTACGACCCCACCGCCGGTGCCATCGCATCATTCCAGAAGTGATTCCCAAAATCGATCACCATGTTATTCTGTGGAATAACGCCATACTCTTCGAGCAGCCCGCTCAATTCTCCATCGATAAAGGGACGCAGCGTTACCAGCAAATTACCGCCGTTGTTGAGGTATTCGCGAATCGCTTCAATTTCCATTTTAAGAAACGGCTCCATCGGTGAAGCGATTACCAGCAGGTCGGCATCATCGGGGACTCTTCCTTCTCTCTGCAGGTACAATTTCTCTGCCTCGAAACTCATCAGTTCCAGTGTCTCCTTCAGCTTCAGCATTCCCTGCTTTTGATGGAGAAAGATCGGGCGATCCTCCTCGCCTTCAAGCTCCAGGTGATCTTCAGAAACCCGGCTTTCTATATCAAATTCACCATGGCCACCTGTAAAATAAATTTTCTTCTCAGAATCATGCAGAAGCTGGTAGATTCCGTTTGATATGCTTACCTCATCACTTCCGTAGATATCCACCGTCCGGTCGCCCTTGGTGATGACTGTAGTGCCGTGAAACCGCACATTGTAGCGATCGGCAACCGATGGATTGCTGTTAATATCATACAGTTCAACGGTTACGTGCGGCGAGCTTCGCTGATACTCTTTCAGAAGCTCTATGGTAGGCCTGTATCGCGGATCATTCTGAATATAGAAATGAACAATTTTAACCTCACCATCAAGCTGATTAAGAATGTCTTTTGACTGTGTCGAAAGGGAATAGAGGCTGTCACGGGTGGTGTCTATCCTAAAATCAAGTTCGCCCGCAATCAGGTTTACAAAAAAGACGCCCACAACCAGGCTTGCCGCGATAATAAAAGCTGATAGTTTATTCATGTTCTAAAAGTTTAATATCGTTTTAAAAAGTCTGATTTCCCACCTAAGCGGACCACCTCAACCATACCTCATCAACTGCAACCGAAGCCAGGCAAGGCCGTAAAAGAGGCCGGTAAGGCTGAGCAAATACACGATGGATGAAAAATTGATCAGTCCGCGGACAAATTCTCCCTGGTGGGTTGATATCGATATAAATTCGAACGGCAGATTGATAAACTGCAGTGCCTCAAAACTTCCAATATACCGTATAAACCAGAGCAGGATCAAAATAGCGGTCGTGCCGAGTGCCGCCACAATCTGGTTCTCGGTCAGTGACGACACAAACAGGCCGATCGCGATATATGCGCTCCCAATCAGGAAAATCCCAAGATAGCCGGTCCAGATCGGGCCGAAATCGGGTTGGCTGTGAATCAGCAGCGGAATCAGGAAAACGAGAGTTCCCATCAGCATAATGGCCAACAGCGTGATCCCTGCCAGAAATTTACCAATGAGCATCTTTCCGATTGAAATCGGCATACTGAAAAGCAGCTCCAGTGTGCCCGAGCTCTTCTCCTCTGCAAGCAGCCGCATCGTTATCACAGGGGCCAAAAGCAGAAGCAGGATAGCCATATTATGAAACGCATTACTCATGGTGGCCACTTTCAGATAATAGAGGCTGAATGAGAAAAAATATCCGCTTATAAACAGGAACACCGAGATCACTATGTAAGCGATCGGGCTCCAAAAATAGTTGAAAAGTTCTTTTCGGTAGATGTCTAACATTTCTGATCCATTCGTTTAAAAAACCGGCTTCTCTCCGAGGTGGAGATCTGTTTACTCATTTCTCATAAACTGTAATATTGTGTGTTCAAGATCTTTTGCAATAGGAGAAACTTCAATTACGCTGATATTTTCGTTTAATAGGGTTTTCAGCAGCAAAGACTGCATATCGTCGCTGTCCGCCATGTGTATGGCCACTTTTACCGGAGCACCATTTTTGCCTTTTTCAATTTCAAATTTGGGATGTCCGTTTTGTGAGCTGAGAATGGTTTCAATTTTTTTCCTGTCTCCTCTCAGCTTCAGCATCAGGTTTCGCTGTCCGTCATCAGCAAGTTCATACTGATCAAGCCGGCCCTGGTATCGGAGTTTTCCGTTTTTGATTAGCACGATCCGGTCGCAGAGATTTTGGATCTCTTGCAGAATATGAGTGCTGAAAATGACCATGGTATCTCCGGATGCTTCCCGGATGATATCGCGCATTTCGCTGATCTGGCCCGGATCAAGACTGGATGTTGGTTCATCGAGCAATAACAGACGCGGATCTCCAAGAATAGCTTGTGCCAGACCAACCCGCTGCCGGTATCCTTTCGAGAGTTTACCAATTTCGCGTTTGGCCATCTCGCCGATATAGCACCGTTCAATAGACCGCTCAACTGCATCTTTTTGATCGTTTTTCGGAACCCCTTTAAAACGAGCCACCGTTTCAAGGTAGGTTCTGACCTTCATATACTCATATAGTGGCGGCACTTCCGGCAGGTATCCGATCCGTTTTCTGATCTCAAGATCATCGTTTACCAGGTCAAGCCCATCGAGTGTGGCCGTTCCCGATGCCGGAGCCGTACAGCATGCAAGCATTCTCAGCGTAGTGGTTTTCCCTGCGCCATTCGGACCCACAAAGCCGAGTATCTCCCCCTCGTTAAGATCAAAAGAGATGTCTTCTACAATTGTTTTGCCGTCAATATTCTTGGTAAGATTTTGTACGCTGAGCATGGTTTATCTGAGATTTTATAGGTACTGTCTATCAATCAGGCAAATGGGTTCACGGCTTCACGACCGCCCTGCCTACAATGTCGCCATCTTTCACCTTCTGCAGAAGCTCATCGGCTTTATCCAGGCTGTAGGTTTGAACGGGAATCGATTTCAGTTTCTTGTCTCGCACAATGTCGATCAGTTCCCTGAGCTCAGCAAGACTTCCGGTATAAGAGCCGCGAATAGTCAGGTTCTTTAGAGTGGTCACAGGATTTGAAAATGTTAGTTTGCCGCCAAACAGTCCAACCATCACCATGACGCCGTTTTTACGGAGCATGTTAAACGCAGAAGCTGCTGTAGTGGTATTGTTTACAAAATCGATCACCGCGGCAGCTCCCTGCTCATTCGTTTGAGCCATCACAGCTTTCACCGGATCCTCATTCATTGAATTGATGGTTGAAAAATCACCGATCTCTTCAGCTGTAGCAAGTTTTTTATCATCTACATCAATCACAATCACATTGGCACGCGTCAGCTCACCAACCACCTGCATCGCCATCATTCCCAGTCCACCGGCACCGATAATTACCAGCGTTTCATCTTCTTCAAGCGGAATCGTTTTTTTAAGTGCGCTATATGCGGTGAGTCCTGCGCAGGCGTATGAGCAGGCGTTTTCCGGCTTGAGGCCGTTAATATCTACAAGATACTGCTCGTGAGGAACCATGATATAATCGCTGTATCCTCCGTCGCTGAAAACACCCAGAGAACTTGGAGTGAGACACATCTGCATACGGTCTGTCCGGCAATACTTACAGGTACCGCACCCGATCCAGGGATAGACCAGCCGTGTTTCTCCGGGTTCAATCCCTTTTACATCCGAACCTGTCGATTCCACGGTGCCCACCACTTCGTGACCCATTGTCATCGGTAAATTCACACCGCGTTCGGCAATGTACATCCGCTCGTCATCACCCAGTTCATAATACCCTTCCCAGATATGAAGATCGGAGTGACAAACGCCGCATGCGTCCACTTTTAGTAAAACCTGGTTCCCTTTCGGCACCGGTTTTTCCAATTCTTTCCACTGCAGCGGTTTTCCAAATTCTGTGAGTTGTAAGCTTTTCATTCTGTTGCTGAATTTGATTCTTAGGTGATTTTATCTACCGACCGTCTGTGTCGGGAGAGCAGGGGGATGACATTCTGAGTTCTGAAATGTCCATTTCACAGTTTTACAGAGCTGTGAGTCGTCCACATTTACCTCCGTCGGTGACGGATGGGCACTCCTTAATAAGCACATATTATATCAAAATATTACTGGTTTTAAATCGATGTCTCGTGTGTTCTGCTCCGGTTTTATTATCCATGGTTGACTATTATGGTTTTCACAGCAGTTACATCATAGAGTGCCTCGAATCCTTTTTCGCGGCCAAACCCGCTCTTCTTCATGCCGCCAAATGGAAGCTCTACACCCCCGCCGGCTCCATATCCGTTGATATAAACCTGTCCGGCATTAATTGCAGTTGTTACGCGATGCGCACGGCCATTGTCTTTGGTCCAGACGGCAGCGATCAGTCCAAATTCTACATCATTGGCAATGCGGATTGCATCCGCCTCATCTTTGAACGGAATAACCGTCAATACAGGCCCAAACACTTCATTTTGTGCAATAAAGCTGTCGTTGTTCACCTTGCCCATCAGGGTTGGCGGATAAAAATAGCCGTCACCGCCCGGTTTTTGCGCTTGTGCCAGAATTTTGGCTCCCTCCTTTTCAGCCCGGGCCACAAAGCTTTCCACCCTTTCAAGCTGTTTTTTACTGATGATCGGCCCGATATCGGGATCGGTGTCAGCCGGGCCTACCTTTATTTTGTTGAACCGTTTGATTAGTTCATCAACAACTTTATCATGAATATCTTCCTGAATCACGAGTCTTGATCCTGCAGAACAGGTCTGGCCTGCATTCTGGATAATCGCGTTTACGATCACCGGCATCGCGGCTTCCAGGTCGGCATCATTGAACACTACCTGTGGAGATTTTCCTCCCAGCTCGAGGAGAACCGGCCGGATGTGGTCTGCAGAATTTTTCATCACCAGTTTTCCAACCTCGGGTGAACCGGTAAATGCCATATGGTCTATACCGGGATGGTTTGCCAGTGCGGCTCCGGCCTCTGTTCCCAAGCCGGTAACGAGGTTTACCGCACCGGGAGGAAATCCGGCTTCATGTATCAGTTCAAATGCTCGCACCACGGCCAGGCAGGCATCTTCGGCCGGCTTGAATACCGTGGCATTTCCGGCAGCAAGCGCGGGTGCAAGCGTTCTTCCCGTCATCTGCAGCGGGTAATTCCATGGAATAATGTGCCCGGTTACGCCCAGCGGCACACGCTGACTGTATACGGTATATCCCTCCGTAAACGGAATTGAATCGCCGTGAAATTTATCGGCAGCACCGGCATAAAACTCAAAATATCGCCCTATCAAAGCCGCATCAGTACGTGCCTGTTTCATCGGCTTGCCGGTATCTTTTGATTCCAGTTCAGCCAGTTCCTCTACGTTCTCTTCCAGCACCTTTGCCACTTTATAAAGAATTCGCCCACGATTTGCCGCATCAGTTTTACCCCAAACACCGTTAAATGCCTCACGCGCCGCTTTAACAGCCGCATCAATATCCTTTTCACCGCTTCTTGCAATTTCGCCGGCTTTTGTGTCGTAGGAAGGATTCACCATATCCAGTTTTCCAAGTGATCCGTCTACCCATTTTCCGTTGATATAATTTTGTGGTTTTGTCATGGTAGTATTGGTTTTGGATTAAATAGTTATTCGGCATCCCTCGCTCACGCTGCAGGTGATTTATTCTATTTTCAGAGGGATTTACTCATTCCGGTATCAACTCATTGCTTTCTGCTTCTAAAATCCAGTTCGAAATTTTTTTCGCGTCATTTTTGTCTTTACCCGCATAATCCATCAGGCCAAAATATTTTTTCAAAAGCTCTTCTTCCAACAGCGGGTTTTCCGGATCACCTTTCGCCGATTTAATCTTTGACTCATAGGTTTCCCCGCCTGCCTTAACCTTCAAATAGGCTCCCCAGTGTTTCGGGTAGGCTTCACCAAATTCTCTGCCCGTTGAAAGCGTCACGTTTTTAATTAAATCGGAATTGCGGTTTTCAATCAGAAGGTCTCCTTCAAAATGGTTCAGCCCTGGAAAACCATGCCGAAGCGCAAGGCTCACACAGTACTGCATGCTGAATTTGGCTGCATACGTGCTTTCTGGCCGCGGATTATCGGTAACATGAATTGCTGTTTCGTAGGTCGATACTTCTACAGATTCAATGCGGGCTGTTTCCACGCCTGAATGCTCCATTTCGGAACGGATCTGCAGCGCAGCGTCAATTGCCGGATGGGTGTGGCGGCAGGATGGATACGGCTTGATAGAAGTTTCGGTCAGTTTCCAGTTTTCCGATTCGGCAGTTACAGCGTCAGGAACGGGATCCGGACAGAACCCTTTAAAAAATCCTTTTTCTCCTTCAAGAATTTTTTCCGGGCCGGTAAATCCTTCTGCGGCCAGCAGTGCTGCTTTAAGTCCGGCCGCGGCGGCGTGACCTGCATGGAGATGTTTGCTCATGGTGGCATCTTCATTAAACTGCCAGAGCCCCGCTGCCTGTGTTCCGGCATTTCCCATTGCCCAGACAAACTGCTCTTCATTTAAGCCCAAAAGGAATACAGCCGTGGTGGCAGAACCAAATACTCCGGCCGTGGCCGTGTTGTGAAATATTTTATAGTGCGAGGGCCCCACAGCTTCACCAACCCGGCAGATCGCTTCGTACCCTTTCAGGGATGCCAGTAAGCAAGCTTCAAAATCTTTTTTTAAAAAACGCGATAAATTCCATGCCACAGGAAAAACCACACAAGCCGGATGGGTTACCGAGCCGCGGTGAAGATCGTCTGTTTCTGTTATGTGCGACTGGGCAGCCATCAAAAAAACCTCCTGTCCAAGGCCGGTACCGCCCCATTTGGAGTTCCAATGATCCAGGATTTTGCCCTGTTCCGTATTTCCGCCGGCAGTATAGCACCCCATCCAGTCGAGCATAAACCCGCGGGTTTTGATGAGATCATCTGCCGTAACCGGTTTGCCATCAATCAGGCGATATAGCTGCCTTGTCAGCGATTCCATGAATAGGTCCAGTTTACCGTCGCTTTCATTGCCATGTTTCCTTCCGGGCCTGTAACACGAAGCTCCACCCTGTGATTATCCACGCCTTTACCCTGGATGGTAATCTGTTCATCCAGATACACCGGCCCGACCGCACTGTATTCCACATCTTCAATTACCCTTCCATCATCTTTATTTTTAAAGGCGTCTAAAAGCAGAACCAACAGGTACGGCCCATGTACAACTAAATTCGGATAGCCTTCAATTTTCTTAACATACTCCCGGTCGTAATGAATCCGATGGCTGTTAAACGTAAGGGCTGAAAAACGAAAAAGCTGAACGGAATCCAACTTGGTTGTTTTTTTCCAGTCGGGATCAATATCCAGCGGCTGCGTTCGGATGGGGTGTGCACCTTCTTCCGATTCCTCACGATATACAATCTGCTGCTCTTCATCGACTGCCACAGCTCCCCTGGCGCTAATCTGATGCCGGACAGTTACAAAACAGAGCTTGCCTGTACTGCCCTCCTTCTCGTTGATCGCAATAATCGTTGATTTTTTTTCAGCCGGTGTTCCCGCAAGCAGTGGCTTTTTAAATGCTATTTTTCCGCCAGCCCACATTCTTTTTGGCAGTTCAACCGGTGGTAAAAAATCTCCTTTCAAAGCATGGCCGTCTACAGCAATATTTGACTGCATATCGATCGGTGTAAAATAACACCAGTGCGCGCAAGGTGGGAGTTCAGTGCCTGTTGTAACCGAATGAGGGTTTTGATTCATCAATGCCTCAAACCGCTGCAGTTGCTCCGGAGCCATTGAGTCGTTTCTATCTTTTGTTTTGCCAATCCATTCATCGTAACTCATGATCTGAACTCTTTTTTTATTTTTTCATCATGTTCGCCCAGTTCGGGAATTTTTCCATAACCGGTACTAAAACCACAAAATTTTGCAGGCCGGTCGGCCATCTCAACACGCCCTGATTCAGAATCCACTTCAATTAACCGTAGTTGCGGATGCCCGGCAAACTGTTCCAACGTATTCAGGTTTGAATACGCTATTTGCGCACTTTTTAATCTATTCAATGCTTCATTATAATCAAGTCTTTCAAATTTTTCCTGAATTAACCGGTTTAACACTTCTACATTTTTAACGCGCAATGAATTTCTGCTGAACCTGTCATCCTGTGGATCAACACCCCCACTCAGCACCTCTTCACAAAATCTTTTCCACTCCCGCTCATTTTGAATACCGATCATAATTTCTCGTCCGCCCTTTGTTTTAAACGGGCCGTAAGGAGCGATCGCTGCGTGATGCACACCCGAGCGTGGTGGGGCTTTACCCCCATATTTTTGATGCAGAAAGGGTACCATCATCCAGTCGGCCATCGAGTCGAACATCGACACTTTTATACCGATACCTTTACCGCTTTCATTTCGCTGTATAATTGCTTCCAAAATTGCTGCGTAAGCGTGCATGCCCGTACTGATATCCGCTATGGAGATCCCAACCTTGGCACGAACATCTCCATCACCCGTCACATCAATCAGTCCCGACTCGGCCTGAACCAGGTTATCGTATGCTTTCATCTCGGCGAACTCACCTTCCTCCCCATAACCGCTGATATCGCAGGAGATCAGTTTTGGATTTATTTCCCGCAGTTTCTCACTGTTGAGGTCCAGTTTTTTCAGGGCGCCGGGAGCCAGGTTTTGAATAAAGACATCGGCCTTTGCAATCAAATTGAGGAAAAGTTTTTTCCCTTCTTCTGATTTTATGTTGATCCGTACCGACTCCTTGCCGCGGTTTATCCACACAAAATATGTGCTCTGCCCTTTTACCACTTCGTCGTATTGACGCGCAAAATCACCGGTTCCCTCGCGCTCTATTTTTATCACCCGTGCTCCAGCGTCTGCCAGGCGACAGCTCGCAAATGGTGCTGACACGGCCTGTTCGATGGAAACTACGGTAATGTTATGCAATGGGTGGAAGTTCATATTTAAGTAACAATCAGGTTTTGGTAAAAAATTACCCCGCTTAAAAGGGATTTTAATCTATGTCTTATTTCAATTCCACTATCCATTAAATTAATATGATCTTGGAAGCCCTAAAACATGTTCAGACAGATACGCCAGTATTAAATTTTTTGAAATCGGTGCGACCTGATAGAGTCGCGTTTCGCGGAATTTGCGCTCGATGGCAAAGTTGGCATCAAAACCGCGCCCGCCGTAGGTTTGCATTGCCACGTTGGCTGCTTCCCATGACGCCTCGGATGCCAACAACAAGGCGGTATTGGCCTCCTCTCCGCAGTTTTCTCCGGCTTCAAAAACCGCGCACCCTTTCTTTACCATCATTTCGGCGGCCAGCATCGAGGCATATGCCCGTGCAATGGGAAACTGGATTCCCTGATTTTTACCGATCGGGCGGCCGAACAGCTCCCGCCGGTTTGCCCAGTCCGTTGAGCGTTCAATAAACCACTTGGCATCACCTACACATTCGGAAGCGATTAGCAGGCGCTCGGCGTTCATTCCATCTAAAATGTAACGAAACCCCTTTCCCAGCTCACCCACCAGGTTTTCTTCGGGAATAAACAGATCTTTGATATAGATCTCAGTCAGTGAGTGGTTCATCATGGTACGGATTGGCTTGATATCAAGGCTTTTGCCCTTCTCCTTCCGCATGTCCACGATAAATGTGGAGAGTCCGTCTACCTTTTTCTTTACCTCATCTTGCGGGGTTGTACGAGCCAGCAGCAGCATCAGATCGGAATACTGCCCTCGCCCGATATAGAATTTATGGCCGTTTACCAGATATCCGCCATCCACTTTTTCAGCGAAGGTGCGAAGTTTGGTGGTATCGCTGCCGGTGTGTTTTTCAGTAACTCCAAAAACCTGCAATCTCAATTCACCGGATGCAATTTTAGTCAGAAATCGATTTTTTTGCTCTTCATTTCCATGTTTAAGAAGCGTGCCCATAATGTACATTTGAGCGTGACATACTCCGCCGTTACACCCGTTGGCCTGGATCTCTTCCATCACTACGGTGGCTTCGGTCAGCGTTCGTCCTTCGCCGCCGTACTCTTTGGGTATCAACACGGAGAGCAGGCCGCTGGTGCTCAACTCGTCTACAAATGCCGACGGATATTCACGGTTTTCATCCAACTCCTGCCAATACTCATCAGGGTACTTTTTGCAGATCTCCCGCACCCTCGACCGCAGCTCTTCGTGGTTTTCATTTAGATTGATATTCATCATTTATGGATTAAAAACTTTGTTTGATTAAGCTCCCTTCGAGTCCACCCTGACCCGGATGGGAGGTTACTAAGAAAGATTTAAATTCCTTGCCCTGTCCACAATTCTCTTTGCCTGGTTAATGACAGGCGGCTCCAAAACTTTACCTTTCCAGGCTACGGCATGCCCGCCTGCTTCTTCAAAGATGCGGATCATTTCGCCGGCTTCTGCCACTTCATCTTTGGTTGGTGAAAAAACAGCGTTGATAGTTTTTACCTGCGCCGGGTGGATTGCGGCTTTGGCTGTAAAACCGAATCTTTGGGCGTTATCGGTCTCTTTTTTCAGCCCGGCTACATCATTCAGATCAAACCAGGGCATATCAATCAGGTTGAGGTTCAATCCGCCGGCACTGCGGATAAATTCCGAACGGTATGTCGCAAGCACGTCCCACTCTTTGGAACAACCGAGCTGCATCGCAAGGTCGTGGCCGCCAAACACTGCTCCATCTACGGTATTACAGCTCAAAATGTCTCTCCCGTTCTCAAGTGCCTGTGCGGATTCAATAAGTGGAAATAGCGGTATTGATTTGCCGGAGGCTCCCAGCTTGTTAATTACTTTTTTGAGTGGAGACGCATTATCAATTTTTGGAATCATCAATCCATATATCATGCGCGACAGCGTAAGAATCATCTCCAGGTCGCTCTTGCCGGCTTCACTTTCAGGTGAGTTGATTCTCAGAATCAGTTTTTTTTCTGCAGCTACTCCCTTTTCAAGGAATGTCTGCACATCAGCCCGCGCTTCATCTTTTTCATCCGGCGGCACACTATCTTCCAGGTCAACACAGATCGCATCTGCTCCGGAAGCCACAGCTTTTTCCCACTTGTCCAACTTTCCTGCAGGAACAAAAAGTAAACTTCGGATGTCTGTCCAGTTGTTCATTGTTACCTTTTCTGAATATGTTTATACACTTCCGGTCTCATTTTGAGGGTCGTTGCTGCATCAAAATGAGAGTCGATATAGAGCCAGTTGCCCGGCTCAACTTCTTTCAATTTAACCACAAATGTTTTGTGATATATAAGTGATGTTTTTTCGACTTCTATGCTGTACTCTTTAAGCAGCTTATTGCGGCTGAGCACGATACCTTTAAGCAAATCTTCTGCTTCTTCCTTTGCTTCCTTATCCGATATTTTGGGTTCCAACTTTACACCCTTGCCGAAATTGGAGTCCGTAATTTCCGGGAACCCCTGAACTCTTTCACGAATTGGCCTGAGTGCATCTACCGCAACCAAATCACGATAAGACATTCCTTTTTTTAAATAGGTGTCCATTTCCACACCGAGAGTAATGTAATACCAGGGATACCATACTTCAACAACACCGTCCTGTTCAAAACGGTTCAATAATCGTTTAAACGGATAGGCGCTTTTTATACCAAATTTAACCTGCCCGGGATGAAGTTTAGCATCAGCAACTGCAGCCATAATCTTATTTCCGGGTGGGTGAAAAAATTTCGTTCAGTTTCTCTTCCGGCATCGGTTCGGTAAACAGGCTTACTACAATCATCACAACAACACCGAGAGTTACGCAAACTCCGGCTGCCCCAAAGGGATTTTGCCACCCTACAATCAGCCACATTGAGGCGTAACTGATCACCCCTACAAGGAAGGAGGATATAGCCGCTGTTTTTGTTGATCGCCTCCAGATTGAACCGATCACCAGCGGGCCGGCGGCTCCACTCATGATACCGCCCACACCGATCCATAGAAGTACGGCCAGGAAATCGGGTGGATTCCATGCCAGCCACATCGCAGCAAATACGGTAACAATGGTAGCAATACGTGAAATATTGAGAGCCGTTTTTTCGAGCTCTTTTTGAGATTTATTGGGATGGATTTTATGAGCAAACGTTTTTCTGTAAAGGTCGTTACTGAAAATCACAGCAATGGATACAAACAGCCCGTCTGCGGTGGAAATAATGGCAGAGAGTATGGCAATGCCCAAAAACCCTGCAACCACAGGCGGAAACAGTTCCACAAACAGAGCGGGTATAGCGGCATCGGGGCGAAGTTCCGGCCCGATGATTGCCCGGGCGTGCAGGCCTCCAAGCACTGCAAAACCGAGAATAGAACCGATCGGAATGGCAAGAATCAGGAATTTCCGAAGCTGAGCTGAATCTTTCAGCGCAAATGCTTTGTTTCCAATGTGAGGGTTCATGGCAAACGGAAGGTGAGCGATAAACATCAGGATAACCAGCCAGAGACTTCCAAAAATCGGATCACCGGGCGAAAAATAATTGTCCCAGGAAATTGATGAATCCTGTGCTTCAATTGCAGCGTTAATTCCGGCGGCTCCTCCGCTTTCCGTTCCTGTTCCCAGGAAAAAGAGCCCGGTAATTAACAGGGCAATCAATAACATTAAGCCCCCCTGAAATGCATCCGTCAAAATATCGGCATGGGAACCGCCAATCGTAATGTAAATTCCGATCACAATTACGGTGATCACCACACCTGCGCGATAGTCAAGGCCAAGGATGACTTCAAATGCAGTGGCAGCCGCTACAACCTGTGCGGTTACATAGTAGATAAGCAGCAGAGAAAGTATTGCAAAGCCAACTCTTAGAAAATCACTGTCGAACCGCTGGCCTAAAAATTCGGGAAGGGAATTGGATCGAAATGTATCACCTGCTCTTTTGATAAGCTGAACGGAGAGAATCAGCCCCAGGTAAATTCCAATTGGATAGATAGCAGGATACCAAAGGGCCGGAAAGCCTTTATCGTAAGCAAGCCCGGGGATTCCCATAAATGTAGAGCCGCTGGCAATGGTAGAGGCGAGCGCCAGTACAAGTATGTAGGGGCCATACGATTTACGGGCTACGGCAAAATCTTCATCCGTTTTGGTTTTGGTCATGGCATAGAAGCCAATCCCAAGCGTACCCCCAATAAAGAAAACAAGCCAGAACCAGCCCCAAAAACCAATACTAATATCTTCCATAAATCAGGGCCTCAGGTCCAGTCTTCTTTATTGGATACATACCAAATTCCGGTAATCCAATAGACGAGAATAATGATGCCGAGCAATATCAAAAGATTCATATGAGTTGTACAAAAAAGGAAGGCCGCTGTTTTAGCGGCCTTGTTAAGTTATTATCTGCCCATTAATCGTAGTACTCAGGAAGCAGTCTTCGGGTTTGGAACTGTTCC
This sequence comes from Balneolaceae bacterium, assembly GCA_007118525.1. Classification (GTDB taxonomy): domain Bacteria; phylum Bacteroidota; class Rhodothermia; order Balneolales; family Balneolaceae; genus Rhodohalobacter. The sequence goes on along the minus strand of SKRK01000351.1, from coordinate 1,348 downwards.
ATGCTGTGGCCCAGCCAGATCTCCCCATTTTCACGATCGCGAATCATTTTCATCCGCTCAATGGCTTCCATTGCAGCTTCCACATTCCATACAATTCCCGGTATCGTACCCTGCAGGTTTTCGGGCATATATGCAGCATCGGCGGCAAGTATAACGGTACCTTCATTTTGCAGACGAACAATCAAAGATTGATGCCCCTGGGTGTGCCCTTTGGTATCAATCAGTTCAATAGAGCCATCACCGAACAGATCAAGGTCACCGGTTATTTCCATAAAGTTGTAATTGCGGGTATTTTTATAATCATCCAGAACATAGGCTGCACGCTGGAACTGCTCGGGCCACCATGCGTTTTTCAGCTCGGCTTTTTGCACTATATGAGTAGCGTTCGGGAACATGCTGATGTTTCCGGCGTGATCGAGGTGGAAGTGAGAGTGGATTACATATTTTACATCATCTACTGATTTACCGATGCGCTGCAGCTGCTCATCGATACCCTGATCCCGTGTCATGCTTGGAGTAAATGCCTGCGATACCGGACCCCAATACTCTTCACCATCATCGGGAACTACATCTACACTCATTCCCGTGTCAAACACAATCAATCCACGCGGATGATCAATTATATACATTGGAACCGGAATGTCAATTCTTGTCCCCACATTGGTCATAGCTGTTAACCAGCCCTGGTCCAGTTCAAGCGTTCCGCTTGTTGTTACATACATTTTTATGTCACTGTTTTGTGCATCAGCAGATGTTAAAATTGCAAACACCAGTGATAGGGAGAAGAGAATGGTTGAAACTTTTTTCATGGAATCTCTGGTTTGGTTTTTGTCAAAAAAAGCGCTCCCAGATATTTTAGTAAATGAAATCGAGTATTGCAATATTCGATATTAAAGGGAATTGAATTACTCATTTCTCCACTCATGAAAAAATTTAATCTAAACCCATCAACTGCATTTTTTATCGTGTAAAATATTAGCCGGCATAGATTTAGTTTCATACCTGCTTCGTTTACAGATGAATTGGCATAATGAATGAGTTCAAAAAGTTTTACATTTATAATTGTATGAAAACGACGTACATCAATCAAAACCTCTGCTTTTTTTTACTGCTCACAGCTTTCTGTGTAGCTCTTGCGAGCACAACTAATGCACAAAGGCTCATTGAACGAAACCAGATTCTGAATCCGTTGGAAAATCCTTCCCTGAATGTTAAGCAGGGAAAAACGATGTGGTTCAGCCAGGTAGGGGGATGGGGATCGTTTGGCAACTATGCCTTTTCGAGGGATGCAAACCACTTTTGGTACCAGGAGCTTGGAGCCTATTTTGAACTCTACAGAAGCGGAAAC
>SKRK01000321.1 GCA_007118525.1 Balneolaceae bacterium | reverse complement strand
TCACCCTACTCGCTGTTTGATGAAAACCTTGCTACATTCAACAAATCAGCCGCCTTCAACCAGAACGCCTCGGCCGGATTCATCGAGCTGTGGAATCTTCCCCAGAAAACGGCGTACCAGCTGAAGAAGGAGGTGGTAAAAAGTACAGCGGGCAGCCTGCCCGCTTTGTGAGGCGTCACTTTAGCGTAAGGTCATGATAAAATCTCAGAATTTGGCAATGAAAAAGTCCCCTCCTTTTCCCATAGGGATCGCTTATGGGGCAAGGAGGGGCTCATTTTTTGAAAGCGTAAGCGATTTAGGGGAGGTTAAAAAAGTCTAAGAGTCAATTTTCATATCAATTGCTACTGAAATTACCTAAACCACCCCCTGCCCCTCCTTGAGAAGGAGGGGAGATTCTATTCCTGAACAAAGTTTTAGGTCTAATATCAAACAAATTAAATCCCCAAAACCCATGTCCAAACTCTGGCAAAAATCCACAACCGACACCCGGTCTGATATCGCTAAAAAGGTAGAAGCCTTTACGGTGGGGTTAGACTATGAGCTGGATCAGGTACTGGTTCCGTATGACGTGAAAGCATCCAGAGTTCATGCACAGGCTTTGAACAAGGCCGGAATATTATCAGATGATGAACTGGTCAAGTTGACCGGCGCGCTGTCGGAGGTGTTGAAAACATGGGAGAAGGGTGAGTTCATAATCACGGTTCAGGATGAGGACATGCACACAGCCATCGAGAACGTTTTAATTGACAAGCTCGGAGACCTCGGAAAAAAAATTCATGCCGGACGATCGAGAAATGACCAGGTTCTAACCGCTGTCAGGCTTTATGAAAAGGAGTCTCTTGAAAAGATTCTGAATGAAGTGAGGGCTTGTGCCTCATTATTAATAGAGTTGGGAGAAAAATATGAGAAGGTGCCGATGCCCGGCTTTACCCATACCCGAAAAGCGATGCTCAGCAGCGTAGGATTGTGGGCCGGAGGGTTTGCGGAGATGCTGATCATGCAGATGGAAGCATCAGCTGGAGTATTGAGCCTGGTAAACCGGTCACCACTCGGAACAGCAGCCGGGTTTGGAACAACTTTCGATATTGATCGTGAATTTGAGGCGAAAGAGCTCGGTTTTAGCGGGCCAATCATCTGCTCAACAACGGCTCAGCTGTCGCGAGGTTGGATAGAACTGCAGGTAGTACAATTTCTGTCGGGTGTTACGGCAGTTTTGAACCGTTTGGCCTCCGATGTGATTCAGTTCAGCAGTGAAGCTCAGCCATGGTTTGGTCTGGACGAGGTGGTCTGTACCGGTTCATCCATTATGCCCCAGAAAAAAAACCCGGATCTTGCAGAGCTGATTCGTGCAGGCCATTCTGAACTGGTTGGCTCTGGTTCTGCTTTGCAGATGCTGACTGTTAATTTAGGCAGCGGATATCACAGAGACCTGCAGCTGTCGAAAGAGCCGGTTATAAAATCGATCAACAAAACATTGCAGATGCTTAAAGCTTGCCAAATTTTAGTAGCTGCAATGGCTCCAAATGAAAAAAACCTGAGAGCTGCCTGCACATCTGAGTTATTTGCAGCCGAAGCGGCAAATCAATTGGTTAAGAAGGGGATGTCATTTCGTGATGCCTATCGCAAGGTGGCAGAAGAACCGGAGCTTACCAATTCACTTGCAATAGAGGGGATGCTGAAAAGCTATTCTCATTTAGGTACGCCGGGAAATTCCGGATTGTCCATCCTGAAAAAACGGTTATAGCTGGCGAAAAATCAGGAGTTTATATATGATTTATGATGAAATCACTTAAATGAAGTGTAAGGATGGGTTTTAAAACAGGGCTCGTCATGTATTTAACAAAAATATTAAAAGCGCTTTCAGTGTCATATTGCAATTGATTTTGTTTGAAAATAGTGCTATTAGTAGTGATGTAGATAAGTATGACGGATCGGGTAGGCTTTGCTTTATAGACAAAAATAGAATCGATCAATAATGCCCAAGCTCTGTACACCTATTCTAATCGAAAACATAAATCGTAACCAAAAATCAGATTATGAGATCTAGATTGATACAAACATTAAAACTATGCGCTCTTATAATGGTGGTTCTTCCATTATTTGCAGCAGAAGCATTTGCACAGGTAACTGTTAGTGGAACAGTAACTGACGCCGCTACCGGGCAGCCTCTGCCGGGTGTAAACGTGGTATTGACTGAAATTGAACGTGGCGCAAACACCAACATCGACGGTGAATTTCAGATCAATAACGTAGCAGCCGGGAACTACACATTAGTAGCAACTTTCATTGGATTCGTGGATTACCGGACCCGCGTGAATGTTGGAAATACAGATGTGACTCTTGAGTTTTCTATGACGGAAGATGTGGTTGGCCTTGATGAACTTATTGTAGTCGGTTACGGTACTCAATCCCGGATTGATGTAACCGGATCTATTTCAAGTATTACGGCAGAGACATTTGAGAACCTTCCTGTAAACAGCATAGAGTCTGCTATTCAGGGACGAGCATCCGGTGTATATGTAAGTGGACTGTCAGGTAAGCTTGGGCAGGGAATTACAATGAGAATTAGGGGCTCGTCTTCTGTAACAGCTGATAACCAGCCTTTATATGTAATAGATGGAATTCCGGTTACAACCGTTAGTCTTTCCGGTAACGCGGCTCCAACAAACCCGCTTGCCGACCTGAACTTTAATGATGTTGAGTCTATTGAAATTCTTAAAGATGCTTCTGCAGCTGCCATCTATGGCGCACAGGCATCAAATGGTGTGGTACTGATTACCACCAAAAGAGGCCGTCAGGGCCCAACTCAGGTAAATTATACATTCCAGGCAGGTTTTAGCCAGCCAACAGGAAAACGGGACTGGTTAAACACGGAAGAGTATATAGAGCTCTTCAGAGAGGCAGCGGCCAACACCGCAGATATTTTAAATGATCCTTTCTGGATTGGGTTTGTGGAAGGCCGTATACAAGGATATTCAGCCGGACGATTTGATGGTACAAACTGGGTTGATGGACAGGTAATCGACACAGACTGGCAGGAACTTGCTTTTCAGGATGCGCCTTTTGCCGAGCATGAGTTATCTCTCAGAGGCGGTACAGAGGCCACCCGTTTTTATGTGAGCGGTTCCTATTCTGACCAGGAGGGTATACTCATCAACGACACATTCCAAAGAATCAGCGGACGTGTGAATGTTGATCATAGGGTTAGTGACCTTCTTTCGGTTGGGGTTAATATGAATATTGGCCGTACTGTTAATGACAGGCTATCAACCGATAATGCATTTGCAACACCGATGCAGCTGATTGCTCAGCCGCCGCTCACCCCACCGTTTGATCCTCGCACATGTGAACCTGGTGCCGGTACTTCATTCACAAATGCCTTTACTGATGATTGTACATTGAGCGGGAACTACACGCTCTATTACAATGGCTTGCTGCATCGCGACCATGCAAATTTCAGAACCACTATTTTCCGAAACTTTGGTAATGCTTTCGTAAACCTAAACCTCAGAGACGACCTGTTTGCAAGAACAGAGTTGGGAATTGATATCCTGACACAAAATGAGGATGAGTTTTACGGTTCTTTGACGGCACGTGGCGTTGGCGGCAATGATGGCCAGGGATTTGGAATCAGCAGATATGTTCAGGTACTTAACTCTACATTCAACTCATTCCTGACCTACGCTCCAAGCATAGATGAAAATCAGGACATTGAAGTGACAGCCGGTATGAGTTATCAGCAATCGAACACCACAACTTCTTTCCTAGCCGGTAAGGATTTTCCAAGCGATAGCTTTAGAAGACTTGCCAGTGCAGCTGAAATTACCTCCGGAAGTTCAACCGGAACCGAATTTCACATTCTATCCTACTTCACACGTGCCAACTACAAACTCCTCGACAGGTATCTCGTAAGCCTTAGTGGACGAGTGGATGGATCTTCAAGATTTGGAGCAGATAACAGATATGGGTTTTTCCCTGCAGGTTCTGTTGGATGGATCTTAACTGAGGAAGATTTCCTGAGAAATAACAACTACGTTACATTCCTGAAACTTCGTGCCAGTTATGGATTAACCGGAAATGCCGCGATCTCAAACTTTGCGTCGCGCGGTCTCTTTGGAGGAACATCCTACAATCAAACTCCGGGTTTAGCACCATCTCAACCGCCTAATGCGGATCTGAAATGGGAGCAGACTGCACAGCTGGATATTGGAGTTGACTTCAGGATATTGGATGACAGAATTACCGGTGAGTTTGACTACTATGTCAAAAACACAAAGGATCTTCTGCTGAACGTAAACGTACCCGGATCTTCAGGTTATACTTCTACCCTGCGTAATGTGGGTGAACTTGAAAACAAAGGGTTTGAATTCTCTCTTACCACATTCAACCTGATCGGAAGTTTTAACTGGTCTACAACGTTTAACTTCTCCCGAAACAGAAATGAACTGACCAATCTTGATGGCCAGATTATTGAAGGGTCATTTGTCAGCCGTGCACAGGAAGGTTCACCAATCGGTGTGTTTTTCGAGCGTGAGTACGCGGGTGTAAATCCTGATAACGGAGATGCACTCTACTACCTGAACCGTGAAGCCACAGAGGCTGAATTAAGCAGCGGTGCTGTATTTGATAAAGATGGCAGGCTGGTTACAGCAAGCTACGGAAGTGCTGAGCGTGTAGTGATCGGTGATCCTAATCCCGACTTCATTGGAGGCTTAAGCAATACATTTGCGTGGAGAGGTTTTGACCTGGATGT
>SKRK01000060.1 GCA_007118525.1 Balneolaceae bacterium | reverse complement strand
TTTGGGGTCTTCTGATTTTGACTATGAATATTTAAAGAATTTAGAAAATGGCGATTACCAAAAAAGACGTGCACTATGTGGCCAACCTTGCGAGACTCCAGTTGAAGGATGAAGAGGCTGAGGGGTTAAAAGAGGATATGAACAAAATTCTGGGTTATATGGAGACGCTGAATGAACTGGATACCACTGATGTGGAGCCTCTGGAACATGTGACGGAAATTACCTCTACATCGTTTCGAAAAGATGTGGCTAAAGAGCCACTCTCTCACGAGGATGCTCTCAAAAATGCACCGGATGCAGATTCAGACTATTTCCGTGTACCAAGAGTAATTGAATAAAATATATCGATAGATTTCTATTCGGTGTTTGCAGTTCCATCTTACCAGACTTATTACTAAAACAGATCTCATTGAATGTCCGTAAAAAAGAGTAAGAAGAAAAAAAGCCTTCCCGATCCTCCCGATTTCTGGGAGAAAATCTCTTCTTCGAAACAACACGTTTTTTGTCTCGCATTTCTGCTCTTATTGCCCGTCATTTTGTTTCACGCATCGGTTCTTGGAGGGCAGCAGTACATGGGCCACGATGTAATCCAGTGGCGCGCCGGGGCCGAATCACTGATTCAGCACCAGGAACAGTACGACGAAACAGCGCACTGGGCTTCAAACATGTTTTCCGGGATGCCGGCCACCACGATCTCCCATCCGCCGCAGATCAGTAATCTTGACAACGCACTCTTGCGAGCACTGAGCGTGATTTACCCGGCTGCCGAAATGTGGATTTTGCTGGGCGGTGCTTACCTGATGTTCATCTTGCTCGGCGCAAGGCCGCTTTCGGCCCTGTTCGGTGCCATTATCATTGGTTTTACTACATACATACCGATCATTATCGGGGCGGGCCACAACGCTAAATTTTTAGCTTATATCTACATTCCGTGGCTCTATAACGGATATATTCTGCTTACGAGGTCGAAAATAAATCCCTGGCTTGCATTCTTTATTTTTGCCTGGGCGCTTACGCTTCACCTGAGGGCTTATCATCCGCAGGTCACCTATTTCTTTCTCTTTCCACTGGGCACCCTCTTTGTTTATGACCTTGTGAAGGCAGTAAAATCGGACAATACAAAACCGTTTGCCATCCATACGGCCTGGCTTTTAGGGGCTGCTGTGGTGGCCGTTTTGATCTCCATTCAGCTCTACTGGAGCACCATGGAGTACTCGCCGTTCAGTATGCGCGGTGGTTCTGAACTGGCCGGAACCGACGGTTTGGCGCGCGATTACGCTTTTGCCTGGTCGCAGGGATGGGGTGAACTTCTAACCTTGCTTATTCCGGGTGCTTATGGCGGTTCTGAACTCTACTGGGGCCCCAAGACTTTTACAAGCGGACCTCACTATTTCGGGGCTCTTGCATTCCTCTTTTTTGTGATTGGGGTGATGAAATCGAAGCATCAGCTGAAATGGGTTTTTTTAGGACCCGGTATAGCCACCCTGCTTTTTTCTTTAGGTGAGCACTTTGGAGCCCTCAATAACCTGATGTTTGCTTATTTCCCGCTGTTCGACAAGTTCCGCGTTCCGGAGATGTGGCTGATGATTACCATCTTCTGTTTTGCAGTACCCGCAGTGTTTGGAATGGATTGGCTGTTCGATAAGATCAAAGAGCGAGGAAACATCAATCAATGGAAAAAGCCGCTGTTTGTTGTTTCAGGGCTTGCAGCTATTGTTATCTTTATAGGATTCACGATGCTCTCTTTTGAAAAGCCAAATGAGCGGCAGAACCTGGCGCAGCAGATCGCCGCACAAAACCAGGTATCCGTCGATGACCCGCGCGTCAGGCAAACAGTAAACCGGTACATAGAAAATGAATTGATTCCTGAACGCAGAGATCTTGCAAGAGGTGATACTCTCCGCTTTGCCTTCCTCTTTTTTGCAGGTGCCGGAATAATATGGGCTATCGGAATCAAAAAAATTCCGGCCTCTGCCGGGGTGATGGCAATTTGCGTGATTTTGGCTTACGACTTCATCAGTGTTGACAGCCGCTACCTGAGCGAACAGGCTCTGGTAGATGGGGATATGACCCGTGAAGGATATATAGAGCGTACTGAACGCGATCTGGATCGCTTTCTCAGGGATAACGTGGAATCCGATGAGGGGTGGAAATATCGTGTGCTCCCTCTTCTCGACAACCCTTTTAACAATGCTGTTCCTGCCTATTTCTACCCGTCGGCCGGAGGATATTCCGGCGCAAAATTGGGCTACTATCAGGACCTGATTGATGAAGCCTTCTTTTCGGGTTCAATGGGGATAAATACGGGAGTTTTGAACATGCTGAATATCAGGTATCTATCAACACAGTCACCGGTGGGTATTCCCGGTTTTGAAACTGCTTATCAGGACGAGAGAGGAGTGGTGATTGAAAACACCAATGTGCACCCGAAAGCGTGGTTTGTGGATTCGGTGGAGGTATTGGAGGATCAGCCGTCCATTTTGAGGAGAATTTCACAGGATTTTGATGCGGCAGAAACGGCATTTGTCAGTCGGGAACTGTCATTAAATATTGTATCGGATCAATTTTCTGAAGTACGTATATATACGTACAATGCGAACACAATTTCTATGGAGATTTCAAGAAGTGAACCCGGCTTTTTGGTTCTCGGAGAGATCTGGTACCCGCCGGGGTGGAATGCAACCCTAAATGGAGAAGAGATCGAAACCATCAGAACCAACTATGTGCTGAGGGGTTTTGAAATTCCGGCCGGAGAACACACTCTTGAAATGAGCCTTGAGCCGGTATGGTACACGGCCGGTAATCGTTTATCGCTGATCGGTACTCTTCTGTTATTTGGTTCCGGTGGGCTTGGTCTGTTTCTGCAATTCAGAAAGCGGGAAGAAGAGCTGCCGGCGGCTGAGGAAAACAGTGGAGAATGATAAAGCTGATCCTCAATAAGCTTTTCTGGGGATTTATCAGACATTTTTTGTCAGACAAACAGTACGCGAAATCACGCTATTGGCTCACTACGGGTTCAAAACTTAATCTTGCCAAGCCTGAAACGTTTTCTGAAAAGATTAACTGGCTGAAACTTTATGACAGAACCAAGCTTCGAAAAAGAGTTGCAGACCGTATGGAGGTCAGGCAATTTGTTAAGGAGAGAATAGGTGCCGAATACCTCATTCCTTTGGTTGGAGCCTATGATAAGATCACAAGTAACATCTGGGAGCAGTTGCCGGACCAGTTTGTTCTGAAGGCGAATCACGGTTCAGGAATGATCAGGATTGTAAAAGATAAGAAGAAGGAGAACCTGCAAACGATTGTGGAACTTACGGAAGAGTGGAAGAGGACAGACTATTCAACGTTTGGCCGCGAATGGGTCTATAGAGAACTGCCAAGGACAATTATTGTTGAAGAGTTGCTGCTTACCGGAGAGGGTGATGTTCCGGAAGATTTTAAGTTCTTCTGTTATCATGGCAGGGTAGAGTTTATCCAGGTCGATTTTGACAGGTACACAGATCAGAAGAGAAATTTTTATGACCGGAGCTTCAACAAGGTCGATATGAGACTTTTGCACGACAATTATCAAGGTGATGTAGATAAGCCTGAAAAGCTGAATAAGGCAGTTGAAATAGCAGAAAAACTGTCATCAGATTTTAACTTTATCCGGGTTGATCTGTATCTGATGAAACAGAGAGTCTATTTTGGGGAGATGACCAACTTTCCCGGTAATGGGTTTGAACCATTTATTCCTGATCATTATGACCTGCTTTTTGGGTCTTTACTGAAACTGGATACGCCGGAGCAAACCGCTTAAAAAGGGGCGTATGGTAAACGGTTTAGTTTTTACCGGTTCAAGTAAATCTCAAATCGGGTCTGTTTACAGAAAAAGCTTTCTCGTTATCTCTTTTATAAGCAGTTCTCCCGGTACCGATCTAAACATCTCCAGCCAACCTGCCTTTTCCCCTTCGGCCAGCTTCATCCTGTAGAGCTGGTACTTTTTCTGAACCTCATTCATTTTGCTTTTGTGTTTCTCAAAGCATGCATAGTATCCAGAGGTTTCATCCCCGGAAGTGGATATTCGCTCCCGCTCAGATTCCATATTCACAACCTGTAACGTATGAGGAACTGTTTTAATAGGGCCAAAGTCGTGAACAAGGCGTATCCACAGATCATAATCCTGGGCAGATGAAAGAGACTCATCATAACCGCCGACTTCAGTCAGATAAGTTTTTTTTGTGAGAACCTGGTTACCCACCTGGTTGTAGAAAAGCAGATCGTTCAGGGTAATTAGCGGTTTCTTCTTCCAAACAATCTCCCTGTTGTCAAATACCATTCTGTCGTTGGAACAGACGGCGGAATACCCCTCCTCAAATGCATCCATCATCAGCTCAATCCGCCTGGGCCGCCAGAAATCGTCGTCATCCAGCCCGGCTACAAATTCACCCTTTGCATGTTTTATGGCGATGTTTCGACTGGCCGCGGCACCCTTCGGAGATTTATTTCTAACCAGTGTGATAGCACTCTCCACGGAAAGTTCTCGAAGCAGATCAGGGGTGTCATCTTCAGAAGCATCGTCTACCACAACGATCTCCATATTTCCCCATGTCTGCTCAAGTACAGAGTTAATAGCCCGTTTCAACAGATCAGAGCGGTTATGTGTAGGGATTATTGCGGAAACGAGAGGTTGTTTATTTGTACTCAATGTTCTTGAAAGATCAATTGATTATATTTGCCGGCAGTTACAAACATATGAACAAAATTTCTCTCATAACAATAGCCATTTGCACCTACAACAGGGCAGAGTACCTTCGCGATACTTTGGTGGATCTGCAGGTTCAATCGGCAGATCCCGGCGAATTCGAGATCCTGGTTATTAATAACAACAGCACGGATCATACGGAAGAAGTTTGCAGTGATTTTTCAAAGCGCAGTTCCGGGTTGAGTTTCAGATGGGTACGCGAAACCAGGCAGGGACTCTCTTTTGCTCGAAATCGGGCTGTAAGAGAAGCCGCTTCAGATGCAGTTCTTTTTATTGATGATGATGTTCATCTTCCTGAAATGTTTATTGAAACGGCACTGAACTATCTCAGGAGGTATCCGGAGGCAAAGTGTGCGGGAGGCCGTATCTTCGTATCGTTTGATAGTGATGAAACCGGTTGGATTCCCAAAGAGTTGATGCCGATGTTTGGCCTGCATGATTTGGGTGATCAGGACAGAATTTATCCGCCAACGAATTTTCCCCGTGGTGGAAATATGCTAATCAAAAAATCCGTGTTTGAGGCGTATGGTGAATTTCATACCGGTCTGGGCAGGATGGGCCCGGATCTGCTTGGCAGCGAAGAGAAAGAGTTTTTTGAAAGGATCAGAAAAGAGGGGGTGGTTTTGCACTACTGGAGTGATATGGCATTGTGGCACCGGATCGGATCAGATCGCTTGAAAGAGTCGTATCTCAAAAATCAATCGAAAGGAATAGGCAGGAGTGAGCGGATTAAAACCATCGGATCACCGGGCAGAAGGGCAATCAAACTTGCCGGAGAGCTTGTGAAATTGGCGGGAAGTGTGGTGCTGGCCGCAGGATACCTTACCCGTGGCAAAGCCCGGGCTGCAGGGTTTTTACTCAAATTCAGGATTTGGGTGCTGAAGGGCTTTATGGCCGGACAGCAGTGAACGTGATCTTACCCGGTTTTTGGCAGGGTTGGAATATCTCTTAGCATCTCATCTGCGTTCTGAAGAAGTTCGTCCATACTGTCCGCTTTTTTTAACTCCACAACCTGCGGTTCAGCCGGCTTTTCGGATTCTATCTGCTGATAAGATTCATTCGCGCTTTCTATAAACGATTTCAGACTGGAAAGATTAATTTTACCCATAAAGCCTCTGGTTAGATTACTACATTCAACAATTATCCTAAATCAAGGATTGTTCTCGTATGCATTTGTTACGATTTATTTTCACAGCTTTGTCCCGAACGCCTTCGGAATGCACAGGCAGCCTTAGTGGCACATTCAATTGATTTTTCTTCTCCGAAATATTTCCAATAGAATCTGAAGCACTGATGCTAACTACACGAATAGACATAGAGTCAGGAAAGAGTATATTCTTTACCAAACAATGTCTATTATTTACCGATCAATCAGCCAAACCGATAAATAGACGATTTTGGGAATTATTGTACGTCAGAGTATTCTTAACAGCCTGATTACCTATACAGGTATAGGGTTGGGCTTTATACTCACTATTCTGCTCTATCCGCACATCCTAAATCCCGACCAGTATGGGCTGACCAGGGTGTTGATTTCGGCCTCACTGATCTGTTCCCAGTTTGCACATCTTGGGTTTCACAATCTTATTCTTCGCTATTTTCCATTTTTTAAACAGTCGGGTCAAAAAGATCACGGTTTGCTGTTTTGGGCGCTGCTGGTGCCTTTTATCGGTTTTTTACTATTTACCGGCCTGTTTTTCATCTTTGATGATTATCTGATACAATTCTATTTAGAGCGGTCTCAGCTCTTTGTCGATTATTATCTTTGGGTATTACCGCTCACACTTTTTATTCTCTATTTCGAGGTTCTGAACAACTATCTTCGCTCACTTCGCGATTCCACAACCGGGTCATTCGTAAATGAAATTGTTCAGAGGATATTCGCGATCCTGTTTTTGGCTTTATACTTTTTTGAGCTGATAAGCTTCTCTCAGTTTGTCACCCTATTTGTGCTCAGCTATGCGTCTCAGCCGCTCTTCATCCTCATACAAATTTGGAGAAAGAGTGAGTTTAAAATTATCCCAAATTTTAATATTCTGAAAAAACCGCTTGTTCATGGGATGGCAAATTATACCCTGTTCTCTTTACTGGGTGGTCTCACAACGGTTCTGGTCTGGAATATTGATGTGATTATGCTTGGTTCCATGGCTGGCCTTGAAAACACGGCAATCTATGCAATCGCTTTCTATATCGGTTCGGTGATCGCGGTACCCCAGCGATCCATTGAAAAAATTGCAGGCCCGCTGCTGTCCGATTTTATAAAAAATAAAAAATGGCCTGAAGTAGCGTCTATATATCGTAAAACATCGATCAATCAGCTCATTCCGGGTCTCCTTATCTTTGGATTGATCTGGATAAATATCGAGCCTTTTCTAATGTTGCTGCCCGAAGTTTACAGCCAGGGGAAATGGGTAATTTTCATTATTGGGATTGGCAAATTAATTGAGGTGATAACCGGCTCAAACGGAATTATTCTACTCAATTCAAAACACTATCGGGTCAGCTTTTACACCAATATCGTACTTGTAGTGATCACCATTACGGCAAACTACCTGCTCATTCCGATTTATGGCATAATTGGCGCCGCAATAGCTTCAGCTCTGGCACTTTTGGTTTATAATAGTGTTAAATACATATACATTTGGTTACGCATGGAGATGCAGCCTTTTACAATGGGAACCCTTATTGTACTTTTCCTGGGGTCGTTTACACTCTATATTGCATATGTATGGATTTCGTTTGATAACTTATATCTCGATATCCCAGTAAAATCACTTTTTTTCACGTTCGCTTTTTTGATTCCCCTGCTAATGCTGAAAACTTCTCCTGACCTGAATAACCTGATTTATTCTCTCTTAAAGAAAATCGTAAAATGAAAGCACTTCTGGTTGATAATAGCGGCGATAACCCGGTAATGGTCATTGGTGAACATCCTGATCCGGAACCGGCAGACAAGGAACTTCTCGTTAAAATAGAGGCCACAGCCCTCAATCGTGCCGATTTGCTGCAGAAAACGGGGAAGTATCCGCCTCCTGTGGGTGAATCGCCAATTCTGGGGCTGGAAATGGCCGGAGTGGTTGAATCTGTTGGTGATGGAGTCACGAAATTTGAAAAAGGGGATCCTGTTTTTGGCTTGCTGGGAGGGGGTGGTTATGCCGAATATTGCACAATTCATGAAGATCTTGCCATGCCCATGCCGGAAGCCTTCTCATTTGAGGAGGCTGCGGCTATCCCTGAGGTGTTCCTAACGGCATTTCAGGCAGTTATATGGCTGGCAGAACTTGATGAGGGAGAAACAATTCTGATTCATGCGGGTGCCAGCGGAGTAGGAACTGCCGCAATACAGCTGGCAGAGCTGTTAAGGAATGCCAGAATAGCCGTAACCGCAGGCAGTGACGAAAAGCTGGAGCTGTGCAGATCACTGGGCGCCCGGCTCCTTATCAATTACAAAAGACAAAACCATTCAGATATTATTGAAGCTGAGCTTGGCAAGAATAGCGTAAATGTGATTATCGATTTTGTTGGATCACCTTATTGGCACGATAATCTAAAAGTAATGGCTATGGATAGCAGACTGGTCTATTTGGCAATGCTGGGTGGGGCAACGGTGGAGAACATGAGTATTGTGCCAATACTCAGAAAACGATTAACCATTAAAGGTTCTACCCTCAGGAACCGAAATACTGCCTACAAAGCAAGATTAACCAAAGAGTTTTACTCAAATACGATTAATTTGTTTAAAAATGTGAAATTAAGCCCTGTAATCGACTCTGTATATGATTGGAAGGATGTAGAAAAGGCCCATTCCAGGATGGAGAACAATCAAAATGCCGGAAAAATCGTGCTAAACGGTATGTAGCATAATTAGGAAAAAATAATTCCAGCCACGGTATATTAATCAAATTTAAGTATTTACAGCAGCCACGAATGTTATATTTAATACAAACTCATTTACTAAATAGAGGTAGATCCGTCAAAATGTACTGGTCACTGATTCTTTTGCTCGGATTATTGTTACAGACCGGGAAATCGGCTGTATCTGAAGAAGGGCAGCTGCTCAACCTGCAATTTCACGGTGACTTCAGCTCTGATCATCTGGATGAATTAATTACGTTTATGTTCAAAAGTTCTGAAAATATCCCCGTTTTGCACTATCAGATTCAGAATCCATCTGAAAATGAACTGGTGGAGTATTTGATAGAAACCAGGTTGATGAGTGATTTCTATGGGGAGCTTCTTTATGCTGTACAGGAACCCGAAGACGCAATTGTGCTGCAGCCCGACGAAACTGTTCGTTTCTCTAATCTTGATATTATAAACGGTAAATTACCCGATGGCGAAAGAGATCTGAAATTCGATTTTATTTTAAGCAGCAGTGCCCGCAATATATTAAGCTCACTGAATGCAGGAGCATTGGTATCGGATGATAATTACACGGTGGAAGTGGAGCTGTTCAAAATAACGGATGGAGTGTCTAAAGAACGTATAGCTACAGAATCGATCTCATTTGAAACGAATCTGCCTGAAAGTGTACTTACCATCACCGATGACGGTGAAGCATTAAGTAGAATCTCAAGAACTGATTTAAGGTTTGAAACCCCGCTTTTTCAGTGGAGTGGCCTCGAGCAGTTAATGTACAGGCTGATTGTTGTTAAAAAGAGCGAAACTGAGACAACGGAACAGTTATTGAACCATCAATTTCAACAGCCTCACTCAAGTGAAAATATCACCAATACCTCCCGCAACGTCTATTTAGATGTTATTACCACGGGGAATAGTTTTCGGTATCCCGAGGAGCTTGCTGAGGTTTTGGAACAAGGTGAAGTTTATGCCTGGCAGGTTCGTGCGAATGTAAAAACAACTCATGGAGAGAAAGAGATTGAATCGGATATCTGGGACTTTACCACTGAAAGAGTTGATACGGACAAATTAACAGAATTACTTACTATATTGCTTGGAACAGACAAGGTAGAGCAGCTATTACGCGAGGGCTTAGAACTTGATAAGATTGAGCTGGATGGTAGAGTTTACACTGCAAGTGAAGCGATACCCATACTACAGGAAATGGTGCAAAAAATACAAACTAACAGAGCTGTAATCGGGGAATAAAATAATATGAAAAACTTAAAAACAGGTTTATTGATTGTTGGGCTGTTGGTTGCCGCAATTATTGTTTATCTACTCTTTGTTTCTCCGGCCGAACAAACGACAATGCAGTTTGAAGAGTCGGATGATGAAATTGCATACGTGAGGAGGTATGTGCCGGCGGTAACGATCTCAAACGTTTCTACTGACACATTGGTAACCGTAGGTAAATCTCTTGTAACAGGAGATACACTTACAACGAGCAGTGCCGGTTTTGCCATGGTTCTGTTTCTTGATGAAACCATTACACGGGTGAGCCCATCTTCACAACTTGTGATTCGAAGCGCCTTAAATCAGGACAAGGACATGAACCTTCGAACTCAAATCAATCTTGCCCTTGGCGCCCTCTTTATGGATGTGAATAGAAGAGGGGATACAGAATTTGAAATTACCACGACCAACACAGTGGCGTCCGTGAAAGGTACTCGGTTTGGAATCACTTCTGATGATTATATCTGGGTAGAAGAGGGAGAGGTTGAGGTAACGATTAGGTCAACAGGTCAAATTGTAAATCTTGCCAATAGAATGTTCCTGGAAGTTGATCAGGACGGAACCGTCGAGAGTGGCGAACTTACAGACGAACAGATAAGTGAGCTTTCGAGTGAATATGAGATTCTTGACAGAGACCTGATTGAGCGGGAGATGAGGCTTCAATTCAGAAGTCGCCAAGGTCAGGATGCAGAAGAGCGATTGAGGATTTTTGAACAGGAAGAAGAGAATTAAACTTTTGAGCCCTAACTCATCCTTCTTAATTTGATGGAATGAGTAGACAAAAAATAGATTCAGTGGCTGTGGTTGGTGGTGGGGCCGCCGGCTTTTTTACAGCAATTAATGCCGCCCGGTTGAATCCTTTATTAAGGGTAACCATTTATGAGAAATCGAAGGAGCTCCTGTCAAAAGTCAGGGTTTCGGGCGGGGGGCGTTGCAATGTAACTCATCACTGCTTTGACCCGGAACAGCTTTCAAGGGCATATCCCCGGGGAGAAAAAGTACTTCGATGGAGCTTTGAACAGTTCCAGGCCTCCGATACTGTAGAGTGGTTCGAATCAAGGGGTGTGAAGCTCAAAGCGGAGGAAGACGGGCGTATGTTTCCGGTTACCGACAGCTCCGAAACCATCATTAACTGCCTGATGGAAGAAGCGAAAAAGGTTGGGGTAGTAATCTGCACAAGAACGAGAGTGGATCAAATCGAACCGCTGGGAGAGGAAGGTTTTAAACTGCACATCCACAAAGAGAAAGCAAAAAATTACGATGCCGTAGTGGTAGCAAGCGGCGGCTATAATCGTGAAAATGCGTATCTATGGCTCAAAGAGTTGGGCCACTCCGTTGTAACACCTGTTCCTTCTCTCTTCACCTTTAATTTCCGGGAAAAGATTTTCAGCGACCTCGCCGGAATTTCGGTTGAAAAGGCAGAGGTTCATATTGAGGAAACTGCATATACCGAAACAGGCCCTGTTTTGATAACTCACTGGGGATTGAGCGGGCCGGCCGTTTTAAAGCTCTCCGCATGGGCCGCACGGGATCTCTACGAAAGAGAATACCGGTACAAAGTGAGGGTGAATTGGCTCAGTCCGATGAATGAAGAGGCTGCCAGAAAGCAGCTTATGAACCTGCGCGAAACCAACAGTAAAAAACTGACTGCCAAACAGGACATGTTTCCATTTCCTGCACGGTTGTGGGAGCGATTTATAGAGCTCTCAGGCATCAGCAGGGAGAAGCGATGGGCCGACGTGTCGAATAAGGAGATTCACGAACTCACCCAGCAGCTTGTAAGGGGTAGATACGATATACAGGGAAAAACCACCTACAAAGAGGAGTTTGTGACCAGTGGCGGAATTCCCTTGAATGAGGTAAACCCGGACACCCTTGAAAGCAAAATAGTGCCCGGAATCTATTTTGTGGGCGAAGTTTTGAACATCGACGGCATCACAGGCGGCTTTAACTTCCAGGCTGCCTGGACCAACGGCTGGCTGGCTGCCAATGCATTAGCTAAACAAAAGACCTGACAGCGTTCCCGAAGCGAAGCAAAGGGATCCCTCTAAGCGACTGCCTTCAATTCTCAACCTTTTCAAAAACTCACGACTCAAGTCTCAAGACTAGCCTATCCATCACAAAAACTTACTCGCCAAATTCGCCAGCACAGACCGTTCTCCTTTTTCAAGGTTAATATGAGCATAAACATCATTGTTGTTCATGCGGTCAACCAGGTAGGAGAGTCCGTTACTCTGTGCGTCCAGATAGGGAGTGTCGATCTGGAAGATGTCACCGGTAAAGATGATCTTCGTATTTTCTCCGGCGCGTGTAATGATGGTTTTGATCTCGTGCGGAGTGAGGTTCTGAGCCTCATCAATGATAAAGATCACATTGTTTAAACTTCGCCCGCGAATGTAGGCAAGAGGGACAATGGAGAGTTTTTCAGTCTGTACCAGCTCATCAATCTTTTTGAACTGTTTGCTGCTCTCTTTAAACTGATTTTTGATAATGCTCAGGTTATCCCAGAGAGGCTGCATGTAGGGATCAATTTTGGATTTCACATCACCCGGCAGATACCCGATATCGCGGTTACTCAGCGGCACTATTGGCCGGGCAAGATAGATCTGACGGTAGTGGCTTCGCTGTTCGAGGGCACAGGCAAGTGCCAGCAGCGTTTTGCCGGTGCCTGCCGAACCTGTTATGGTTGCCAGCTGAATCTCGGGATCCATCAGTGCATGCATGGCAAATGTCTGTTCCGCATTTCTGGGGTTCACACCATAGGCATTCATCGGTTTTACCAGCTCAACAGCTTTGCTCTTGGGGTTATAATGGCCAAGTGCTGAACTGGAGTGGTTCTTTAAAACATAGTAGTGATTGCTAACCGGCGGACTTTTTTCAAGATCTTCATGCATAATCTTGCCCTCTTTATAAAGTTTGTTGATAGGGGTACTGTCTTCAAACTTTAGATCCGTCTTGCCTTTATAGAGATGATCTATATCCTTGATCCGGGTAGTTTCGTAATCTTCGGCATCCAGCTGCAGAGCGCGCGATTTCAGGCGCAGGTTAATATCCTTTGAAACCAGGATTACTTTCTTTGTGGTCTCCTCTTCACGTAATTTCAGCGCGGCATTTAAAATCCTGTGATCGTTTTTTACCGTGCCGAATACTTTCGAAGCATCTTGTTTACTCCCCTCATCACTGATTACACGTATATTGCCGTGAGTTTTGCCATTGAGGGGAATCCACTTCTGGATCATGTTGGCATCGGAGATTTTATCCAGGTAGCGGATAAATTCGCGGGCGTGCAGATTGGTGACCGAATTCCCTTTTTTGAAGGAGTCGAGCTCTTCCAAAACAGTAATGGGAATGGCTATATCATGTTTTTCAAAGTTTTTGATTGCATCGGAGTCGTACAAAAGGACAGAAGTATCGAGAACAAAGATCTTCTTCGATTTTTTCTTGCTGGGCATAGACCATCCTGTTTAGATTGCTGAGAAAGGTGTCTGTGATGATTCATTATATAACTATACTTAAACAGTGACAGATAGTCAATTGCTTTAGAAAACTTAATGTTAATTCAATTTGTCTTTGGGTCCGAAAAATAGAGCTTTTAAAGCATCCGTTACGGAACAAGAGTCAGTGGCATCGAATTATTGGAGGCTGAATTCTCAGTTCTGAAAGTGATAAAGGCCAATACTTAATGCCACGGCTGCATTAAGGCTTTCCACCCTGTTACTTTTGCCTTCAATTTTGACGGCAGTTCTTTTATTACCGAAAAGTTTTGACTGAACCCCGCTCGCCTCGTTACCAACCACAAGAACCGTTTTTTTATCCTTTTCCGGATTCACGTTTCTTAACTCAACAGAAGCATCTGAGGCATCAAGTAAAAAAACCCGGTAGCCTGATTCTTCCAGATTTACCAACAGTTCAATGAGATCTCCCTTCAGGTACGGAATTGTGCCCGTTGCGCCTGCGGTACTTCGAACCACTTTTGGATGAAACATGTCTACAGTACCCTCTCCGATAAGCAATCCGGTACTCTCAAACCATGAAGCTGTACGTATCATGGTACCCAGATTGCCGGGATCCTGTATTTCATCAAAAGCGACTAATAGCCCCCTTTGTTCAGCTAAATAACGGAGGTCAGCTTCCGGAGGTATCCTGCAAACGGCAATCACACCCTGGGGTGTTTCCGTATCGGAAAGCGAGTTGAAATCGTCACTGCTCAGAGAATATACCGGCAGGCTGGGCGGGTTTAGGTTTGCTGCATCAAAACCATCCTCAACCAACAGTTCGATAACCTCCACCGCCCCATTTTCTAAGATCTGCTCAACACAGCGGCTCCCCTCAGCTAAAAAAAGCTGCTCTTTTTTTCGATACTTTCCCATCAGGAGTTTCTTTCTGTTTTTAATGTGGTTTTTGGAAGCAGGTTTTGAATTCATAAATTTTGATAAAGCCGACAGATTGATTGGGTTTCGTTGACACACGCTATATATTGAAATAAACTACCATTTAAGAAAAAGATATACAGTATGAAAGATTTTTTGAGCACACTCGGTATTAAAAAAGAAAATGCAGGAACATCAACCGGGCAGAAATTTTTAAAAACCGGTTCTGCAAATATGATCACCAGTTATACGCCTTCAAACGGTTCAGAGATAGCAGGTGTATATGAAACCACCAAAAAGGAGTATGAAGAAGTCATCAAAGAGTCGCTAAATGCATTTGATGAATGGCGCATGACGCCGGCACCACTGCGGGGCGAAATTGTGCGGCAAATTGGCCTCAAGCTCCGTGAGTATAAGGAGCCTTTGGGTAAACTGGTCTCCTATGAGATGGGAAAAATCTATCAGGAAGGGCTGGGTGAAGTTCAGGAGATGATCGATATTTGTGACTTTGCCGTAGGGCTTTCGCGCCAGCTATATGGGCTAACCATGCACTCAGAGCGACCTCAACACAGAATGTACGAGCAGTGGCATCCGCTTGGCCCTGTGGGTGTAATTTCCGCCTTTAACTTTCCTGTTGCCGTTTACAGCTGGAATGCGATGATTGCTGCAGTTTGCGGTGATACCGTGATCTGGAAGGGATCGGAAAAAACCCCGCTATGCGGAGTGGCTGTTCAAAATATTGTAGCTGAAGTTTTGAAAGAGAATGATCTTCCTGAAGGGGTTTTTGGCCTCATTACCGGCGGACGCGAAGTGGGTGAGTGGATGACAAGTGATGAGCGTATCCCTCTGATCTCTGCAACAGGTTCTATACCGATGGGTAAAAAAGTAGCCCAGGTTGTGGGAGCCAGGCTTGGTAAAACCATTCTTGAACTTGGCGGTAACAACGCCATCATTATCAGCAAGGAAGCCGATCTGGAAATGACCATTCGTGCTGTTGTATTCGGTGCAGTTGGAACGGCCGGCCAGCGATGTACAAGTACCCGGAGATTGATCATTCATGAAGATGTTTATGACGAAGTGAAGGGGCGTTTAGAGGAGATCTACAAAAGTATCAAGATTGGTGATCCTCTTGATTCATCCACTCTTGTTGGTCCGCTTATCGACCAGGATGCTGTGGATATGATGCAGGCTGCACTGAAAAAAGTTAAGGATGAGGGCGGCTCCGTCTTATGCGGCGGCGACGTACTTGAAAACATGGAAGGGCACTATGTAAAACCGGCCATCTGTGAAGTGGAAAACCACTACGAGATTGTTCAGGACGAAACCTTTGCTCCCATACTCTATCTCATCAAATACAAAACACTGGATGAGGCCATTGCCTATCACAATGGTGTAAGGCAGGGACTCAGCTCATCCATTTTTACGCTGAATATGCGCGAAGCCGAGAATTTCCTGAGTCACCGCGGCTCCGATTGTGGTATTGCCAACGTGAATATCGGAACCAGCGGTGCCGAAATCGGTGGAGCATTTGGCGGTGAAAAAGAGACCGGAGGCGGAAGAGAATCCGGATCGGATGCATGGAAGGCCTACATGCGCCGTCAAACCAATACCATCAA
>SKRK01000030.1 GCA_007118525.1 Balneolaceae bacterium | reverse complement strand
TGCCTTTGCCAATAAATATGATAAAGATCTTGGTATCGGCACAATTATCGCCATGATGCTGCCCTACAGTATCTTCTTTCTGATCGGATGGATTATTCTCTTCTACACCCTGATATTTGGACTTGGCATGCCTGTAGGCCCGGGTGAGGAGATCTATTATATAATTGGCGGAGGAGAGTGAGCGGCAAAATGTGAGTAGTGAGTAGACAGTATGGAGTTGACAATTTTTGGAACAATATGTGTTGCATATGATTCGACTTTTGGGATGTAAAACTTTGAATGCACCAAGGATTGCTTATATTTTTTGAGTGTGTTGATAAATTCGAATTTGCCTACTGTCTAATGACAATTGTTCTCCCGCCATCCCGAAATACCAAACCCTACTGTCATCACACTTTTCAAAAAAAACCTTTCAACTTTTACTTCAACTCCGTACCTTTTCGAAACCTTTAAACAGAGCTGATGAAGTTGTTCCACCCGAACATCTGTACATACGAAATTTCACTTCCCAAATCCGACACGGTTTCCGTAGTCGGATTTTTTTTGGGCATAAGCCTGTTACTATATCCCGTTTTTTTTGCAGTTAAACTGCGCCATTTCAACTTCTCATTTCGCTACAATAACCCTTTCAAACCCGTTTATAGATGACACCCATTGCACCCAATCATAAACCTGCAATTCTTGCACTCTCTGACGGCACCGTGGTTAAAGGCCGTTCCATAGGTGCTGTCGGCACTACCGGCGGCGAACTCTGCTTCAATACCAGTATGACCGGCTACCAGGAGATATTCACAGACCCAAGCTATCATGGTCAGCTTATGATGATGACCTATCCGCATATCGGGAACTACGGAACCATGAGTCGCGACGATGAAGCCCGCAAAGTGATGATTTCCGGGTTAATTGTCCGGTCTTTCTCCGACGACTACAGCAATCCAATAGCTGATGGAAGCCTGCAGGATTACCTTGAAAGAAATAAATTAATCGGTATCTCCGGCGTGGATACCAGAATGCTTGTGCGCCATATCCGAACAAAGGGTGTCATGAACGCCGTCATCAGCTCCGAAATTTCCGATGAGAAAGAGTTGATCCGGAAAGCCAAAGAGTGGGACGACATGGAGGGCCTTGAGCTTGCTACGCGGGTAACCCGTAAAGAGGCCCAAACGGTACCCTCGGATGGCCCTTATAGGATTGCAGCCATGGATTACGGTATCAAACAGAATATTATTAACAGCTTTGTAAACCGAGGCTGCACATTAAGGATTTTCCCCGCTGAAACTGCTCCTGAAAAGGTGATGGAATGGGAGGCAGACGGATATTTTTTCAGCAACGGACCCGGCGATCCCAACGCGTCATCCCATTATGGCCTGCCGGTGGTTGAAGCAGCAAAGAAATCGGGCAAACCATTGTTTGGAATCTGCCTTGGCCACCAGCTGATGGCGCTCTCCGAGGGAATCCCGATCAGAAAAATGTTTGTAGGACATCGAGGGGCGAACCAGCCTGTTAAAAACCTCAAAACCGGTCTCGTTGAGATCTCCACACAAAATCACGGGTTTGCCGTTGATGAGAAGAGAATTGACGCGTCAAAAGTAGAGGTCACTCATATAAACCTGAACGATCAGACCATAGAGGGCCTCCGGTTCAAAAATTTTCAGGGAATGTCAGTACAGTATCACCCTGAAGCCTCACCCGGGCCTCACGATTCGTCATACCTGTTCGATCAGTTTATGGAGATGGTTGAGCAAGGTGCAGGGCACAAGAAACAGGCTACAACGGGTACAGAAAATAGCCATTAGTGAAGGGATGGTTAATAAATGGCTCAACGCCATGAAAGAACCACCCCCGGCCCCTCCTTGTCCCGCAGGGATCACTTTGTGAGAAAGGAGGGGAGAATTAACAACCACAATTTAACGATCATCATAAATGCCACGTCGCGAAGATATCAGCAAGATTTTAATTATCGGCTCAGGCCCAATTGTAATTGGCCAGGCCTGTGAATTTGACTATTCAGGAACTCAGGCCTGCCGTTCATTAAAGGAGGAAGGTTATAGTGTTGTACTGATCAACTCCAACCCGGCCACCATCATGACCGATCCGATGATGGCCGATGCAATCTACCTGAAGCCGCTTACTACCCAATCCATCCGGGAAATCGTCGAGATAGAGAAGCCCGACGCTGTACTGCCAACCATGGGAGGGCAAACAGCCCTGAACCTGGCCCGTGACCTGCAGCACGAAGGTTTCTGGGAAGAAAAAGGAGTAAAGATCATTGGAGTTAATATGGATGCCGTGGATATCACGGAAGACCGTCAGCTCTTTCGCGACTTGATGGAGAGCATTGGTATTGAGCAGTGCCGAAGCCGCACAGCCCATTCACTGCTCGATGCAAAAGAGATTGTTGAAGAGCTTGGCGGACTGCCGATTGTAATTCGGCCATCGTTTACCCTTGGCGGAACCGGTGGTGGCATTGTGTGGAATGAGGATGAATTTGAACGAAAAGTTTTAAGAGGTCTCGAATTGAGCCCGGTACATCAGGTGCTCATCGAACAGTCAATCTTCGGTTGGAAAGAGTTTGAGCTGGAACTGCTTCGCGACAAGAACGACAACGTTGTAATTGTTTGTCCAATCGAAAACCTCGATCCGATGGGTGTACACACCGGCGACTCCGTTACCGTTGCCCCTACGCAAACTCTTACCGATAAACAGTACCAGATGCTCCGTGATGCAGCCATTAAAATGATGCGGTCGATCGGTGACTTTGCCGGTGGCTGTAACGTACAGTTTGCCATGGAGCCGGGAAGTGACCGGCTTGTGGCCATCGAAATTAACCCAAGGGTAAGCCGTTCGTCTGCTCTTGCGTCGAAAGCAACTGGTTACCCGATTGCAAAGATTGCCACCAAACTTGCCGTTGGATATACGCTCGACGAGCTGCCGAATCCAATAACCCAGGTCTCTTCAGCTTGCTTTGAGCCGTCGATCGACTATGTGGTCGTAAAAGTACCCCGTTTCAACTTTGATAAATTCCCCGGAGTGGATGAAGAACTAACCACTCAAATGAAGGCTGTCGGTGAGGTAATGGCGATTGGCAGAAACTTCCCCGAAGCGATGAACAAGGCGTGGCAATCGCTCGAAATCGGCCGCTCAGGGCTGGGTGCCGATGGCTATGCAGATCCCGGAAGAAAAGAGATACGAGAACGACTTTTGAAACCTTACTGGGACAGAACGCTGCAGATCAGAAACGCTTTTAAAATGGGCGCTTCCGTAGAGGAGATTGCCGACATCACCAAGGTAGACCCCTGGTTTTTGCAACAGATACGCTACATGGTTAGCCTGGAGAACCGAACAGAAGGACAGTCGCTCGACTCCATTCCGGAAAAAGATCTGTATGAATTAAAGCAGGCCGGATTTTCGGATGTTCAAATTGCCTGGTTATTGAGCCGCGACGGAGATGAAACCTCGGAAGATGATGTGCGAGAAAAACGCCACTCTCTGAACATGAAACCGGTTTTCAAGATGGTAGATACCTGCGCATCTGAATTTCCGGCTGAAACTCCCTACTACTACTCCACGTACGAAACAGAGAACGAGAGCGTGGTTTCCGATCGCAAAAAAATCATGATTCTCGGAAGCGGCCCTAACAGGATCGGTCAGGGTATTGAATTCGACTACTCATGCGTACACGCTGTACTTGCAGCACAGGAGATGGGGTATGAAGCGATCATGGTGAATTGCAACCCCGAAACCGTCTCTACCGATTTTGATATTGCCGACAAACTCTATTTTGAACCCGTTTTCTGGGAACGGGTCATCGATATATTTGAACACGAAAAGCCGGAGGGGGTCATCCTGCAGGTTGGCGGACAAACTGCCCTCAAGCTTGGCAAACGCTTTGTTAAAGCCGGTATAAAAATCTTCGGCACTGCATTTGAGAAAATCGATTTTGCTGAAGATCGCGGTGAATTCTCCAAACTTCTGAAACGGCTTGGAATACCTTTCCCGGAGTATGGAATGGCCAGAAATGCCGATGATGCCATAGCCATAGCCGATAGAGTTGGATATCCTGTGTTGATTCGTCCAAGCTATGTACTGGGCGGGCAGGGAATGCGAATTGCCGTAAAAGAGGAGGAGTTGAGGCGATATGTGGTTCGCATTCTCGAAACCCACCCTGAAAACGACTTTTTGATAGACAAGTATCTCGATAATGCCATTGAGGTTGACGTGGATTCTGTCTTTGATGGTGAACAGCTTCACATTGCGGGCATTATGCAGCATATTGAGCCGGCCGGCGTGCATTCGGGCGATTCAACAGCGGTTATCCCGCCCTATTCACTCAGCAAGCTGGTGATTGAAACCATCGAGAATTACCAAAAGAAGATTGCAAAAGAGATGGAGATTGTCGGTTTTCTGAATGTGCAGTATGCCGTGAAAGACAATGAGGTGTTTGTGCTTGAAGCCAATCCGCGCTCAACCCGAACCATCCCGTTTCTGGCGAAAGCCACACAGCGTCCCGAAGCTAAAATTGGGGTAAAAGTAATGCTTGGAGCCAAATTGAAGGAGTTCGACCTGGAGTCAAAACTGAAGAACTGGGCAATTAAAGAGCCTGTGTTTCCATTCGACAAATTCCCAGAAGTTAAAAAGGAGCTTGGCCCCGAAATGAAATCCACCGGCGAGAGCATCTACTTTATGGACAACTTCGACGATGAGAGGTTCAGAAAGCCGTATGAGTTTAAGAATCTCTACCTTTCCAAGTAGGATCGCGGATGCAGGGGA
>SKRK01000242.1 GCA_007118525.1 Balneolaceae bacterium | reverse complement strand
CCTTGAATTCGCTTATCTATTGCTAAATTTTTATCAATCTTCTCTATCCCTGTAACAAACTCCTTCTATTTACATCCTTCTTTTAGATAGCGGTTAACGTGCATAAATGAACCGCCGGATCATGCAGTTTATATCCTTCCTCTTTAATAGTAAGCGCATAAAAATCAGTTTTCTTTCAAAAGTGGAAAAAGGTATTTTAAATATTAGAAAAATTTAATATTTTGGTTCCAGTTTAAGATTTAACAACCATGGAAGACAGTAAAATCAAAGGTACAATTGTAATAGTTGAAGACGACATGCTTCTCTCGCTTGTTGAGGGGCGTATTGTCGAGAAGCTGGGCTATCAGGTTGCTGCTAAAGCCATCAGGGGAGAAGAGGCCGTTAAGCTGATCAGACAGCACAACCCCGATGTTGTACTCATGGACATTTCACTTAAGGGAGAGATGGATGGTATTGAGGTCATGACGCAGGTGCGGGAATTTTCAGACGTTCCGGTAATCTACCTCTCGGGTAACTCGAATAAACACAGTATGGCCAGGGCAAAGAAAACCGACTACATCGATTTCCTTGTAAAACCGATCAGTGCCGATGAGATGATTCAGCCGCTAAAAAAAGCGATGAAAAGAAAGCGCAACAATAGCCTCAGTCACGCAAGTTAACCACTACCTTCCCAACTTGTTGTCCATTTAAAATCTTTTCAATCTCTGCGGGCAACTCCTCAAGTTTTACTACTCTTGCCAGTGAATGGAGCGTATCCGGCTTCCACTCTGTCCCCAGTTTTTTCCAGATCCTCATCCTGTCTTCCATCAGCGCAATTCCTGAATCTATTCCCATCAGGCTCACTCCTCTCAGAATAAACGGATAGACGTTGGTATGAAGCTGATGACCCAAAACATTTCCACAGCAGGTAATCACTCCGTTGTGCTCCGCCTGCCGGATCACTGCGTCCAGCATGTCCCCTCCTACGGTATCCATGGCAGCAATCCATTTGCCGGTAAGAAGCGGATTATTGGGTACAGCCGTGATTTCATCACGGTGAATCACCCGGGCAGCCCCCAGCTCTTTTAAAAAATCAGCCTGATCCGTCTTGCCGGTGGCGGCAAGCACCCTGTAATTGAGATGGGCTAGCAGCGTAACTGAAAATGAACCCACGCCCCCGGTTGCCCCGGTAACCAGCACAATGCCATCACCGGGCTTCACCTGCTGATTTCCAATTTTCTCCACTCCAATGGCAGCTGTCAGCCCCGAAGTACCGATTATCATGCTCTCCTTTAGCGACAAGCCCGATGGCAGCGGCACAATCCAGTCGCCGGGCACCGAGATGTATTCGCCATACCCACCCGGTGTATTCATTCCCAGGTCATAACTGGTTACGATCACTTCATCCCCGGTATTAAATCTGCCATCGTCACTCTTTTCGATTACCCCGGCCGCATCAATGCCGGGGGTAAATGGAAAGCTTTTAGTTACTGCTTTATTGCCCGTAGCCGAGAGCGCATCTTTATAGTTGAGGGATGAGTAGTGTACCCGGATCAAAACATCATGATCAGGAAGATCGGATGTATTCAGGGTTTTTACGGATTGAACATAGGATCCGTTTTTTTCTTCGGCAACGAGTGCATTGTAGCTTTCAGATTCCATTTCAAATATCTCAAATTAGACAAGCCATTTCTTAAGCCACTTGATTTTTGATTCATCATAGGGCGGGTATTTCAGGTCAGGGTCGGGCCAGATCGGCTTCTTAAGCACACCCTGTTTGCGGGTAA
Organism: Balneolaceae bacterium; assembly: GCA_007118525.1. Lineage (GTDB taxonomy): Bacteria > Bacteroidota > Rhodothermia > Balneolales > Balneolaceae > Rhodohalobacter. Next base: position 3,012 of record SKRK01000242.1, on the reverse strand, counting down.
AGGTTTCAAAACTGTATTTGCCGTGATAGGATCCCATTCCGCTGCTGCCTACACCGCCAAAGGGCAGATGAGGATTACCAAGGTGGGTGACTGTTTCGTTAAAACATCCGCCTCCAAAGGGTACACGTTCAAGAATCAGATGTTGTAACTCCTGCTTCTCAGTAAAAAGGTAGAGTGCCAGCGGTGCAGGCCTGGCCGTAAGCTGTTCAACAATTTCAGATTCATTCTTGTAGGAAAGTACGGGTAAAAGCGGCCCGAAAATCTCTTCCTGCATGATCGGGTCATCCCATTTGGCGTCAATAATGGCGGGCTCAATAAACAATGTTTCCCTGTTGGTGCTTCCGCCAAATATTACATTTGATGATTCGAGTAAACCCTTTAACCTGTCAAAATGGTCTTCATTGATAATACGGCAGTAGTTGGAGCCGGTCACGTAATCATTTTTAAAAAAGGTATTTAAAACCTCTTTACTCTTCTCGATAAATTGCTCTTTTACCGATTCGTGAATCAATACAAAATCGGGAGCTACGCAAGTCTGCCCGGCATTGATGGTTTTGCCCCACCAGATTCTCTTTGCGGAAACGTCCAGATTCGCATCATGATGAACAATAGTGGGGCTTTTTCCGCCCAGTTCCAGATTAACGGGTATGAGTTGTTCAGCGGCAGCTTTCATCACAATTTTCCCGACCCGCGTGCTGCCTGTAAAGAAGATTTTATCGAACGGTTGAGAAAGCAACTCCCGGGTTTCATCTACAGCCCCTTCCACAACTTTAAAAACCCGGCTTTCAAAATAGTGATCAGTAAGTTTTGCCAGCAGTGCAGAGGTATGAGTTGCAAGTTCAGATGGCTTAAGAATCACTGTATTACCGGCTGAAAGAGCTCCAATAACAGGCATCAGGGCCAGGTGTATGGGGTAGTTCCAGGCTCCAATTACCAGTACGGTTCCAAACGGCCGATTGTAGATCACGCTCTTTGATGGGAATACCGCAATGGAACCACTCACGGATTCTGGCTTCATCCATTTTGCAAGGTGTTTTAAATGAAAATCAATTTCGTGCAGAAGGGTATATATCTCTGTTGCAAAAGCCTCTACATACGGTTTGCCAAAATCCTGGGCAACAGCATTGCAAAGTGCTTCCTCATTTTCTGAAACAAGATCTCTCAGAAGCTTCAGGCAGCGCGTGCGATCTTCATGAGTACGCAGAATCCCTTGGCTAAAAGCCGCTTTTTGATTTTTTACCAAGTCTGAGATGTTCATTCTGAATTTGGTTTTCTTCCTTTAAATGAGTCCATGGATTTGTAAACACCCAAAACATTTCCGGCAAACCAGTCAAATAATGAAGAGGGTAGCACGGCTTTCAATAAAGGGACAAACCGCACGATAAAGGGTGCTTTAATCTCCTCTTTCCCGGCTGCGATGCCTTTCAGCATTTTATCTACAATGTCATCAGTTTTCAGAATAGGAGTCAAAAAAGGAGCTTTCACACCATCAAACATCCCGGTATCAATATAGCTTGGAATCACGGTGGTAACATGGATACCCGTTTTAAGCTTCTTCATTTCGATGCGCAGCGATTCAGCCCATCCATGAACACCCCATTTACTTGATGCATAAACACTCATTCTGGGATTTCCAATATATCCGGATGCAGAACCGAGATTTACAATATGGCCGGATCCTCTTTCAATCATTTCATTGATAAAGGCACGAACCACATACATACTGCCCTCCGTGTTGATGACGATGGTGTTTCTAATATCATCATATGTGTGTTCATGAAACATTTTGCCAATCACAACACCTGCACAGTTAATAATGATATCGGGTAATAAATCCTGCTTCATGCAGTGATCGCTTGCAATCACAATTCTTTGAGGGTCTGATATATCCACATTAGCAATATGTACTTCAGCCCGATCTCCAATCTGCAATTTTAAATCGCTGAGAAGCTGTGGGTTTCTGTCCCACAATATTAATTTCACATCAGACAGTTCCGATACTTTTTCTGCAAATCGTTTACCGATGCCGCTGGCCGCTCCGGTAATCAGAATCGTTTTTTTATGGTAGTACTCTTTTTTATTCATATATCTTTAAATCATACGAAAAAAGAGCATGTTGATGAAATTGTTTTGTTGAAACCGGTTGTTTGTTTCTGACTCACTGAATCACGTATTTTGTATGACTTTGAAACCTGAACTTACTGTAACTATGAAATATTATTCCTCTGCTGCACTCTACGCGTTTTTACTTCTGTTCGTATCCGGCTGTCAATCAGATGTTGACCGCGCCGCTGAGTCCATTACCGAACAATCTTTATTGAATCATATTGAAGTTCTATCGTCCGACGAGTTTGAAGGGCGAGCGCCGGCAACACGCGGCGAGGAGCTGACAATTGAATATCTTGTAAATGAACTTGAATCGATCGGAATTCAGGCGGGAATGCCGGATGGTACCTATATCCAGGAGTTTCCGCTGCTTGGACAGGTGGTTGACCGCGAATCTGCCCGTTTCAACATTCGCCGGGGCGGTCAGATTGCTGAGAGGCTTGAATCCCACGCAGACTTTATGGCATGGCCGAGCAACGAAGAGGAGCGCGTGCAGATCCGAAATGCAGAGGTGATCTATGTGGGTTATGGAATCCAGGCGCCAGAATTTGAATGGGACGATTACAAAGGCGTGGATGTTGAAGGGAAGATCCTGGTCTATAAAAACAGCGATCCTTCACACGATCCCGAAATATTTGACGGAGATTCGCGGCTCTATTATGGCCGATGGAGCTACAAGTTTGAGAAAGCGGAAGAGATGGGAGCTCTTGGGGCCATCATCATTCACACCACTCCTACTGCAGGCTACGGCTGGTCGGTGGTGGAAAATAGCTGGGGGCGTGAGCGGTTTACCCTGAAGAGCGGAGACGACGCAAATGGTGACCGTCCGGAATTTAACAGCTGGCTTACCGAAGAGAGCAGTGAAAAACTTTTCAGCCATGCCGGGCTTGATCTGCATGAAATGCT
>SKRK01000311.1 GCA_007118525.1 Balneolaceae bacterium | reverse complement strand
TCACTCAGGCGCGTTGATGGTTCGCCAAGTGTTAAAAACGGGTCGTCGGTGCCCCTTCCTTCAGACAGATTTGTACCCTCAAAATAGACAGTGCCTGTATAGATATAGGCGTGATCGAAGGTTGGCAGATTGGGTGAGGGCGGCACCCAGTTCAGTCCTGTTTCGGGCCACTTCATGGCTCTTCTCCACCCCTCCATTTTAATAATTTTCAATTCCGGTTCTTGTTCAAAGTCCATCCACTGCTCTCCCGCTATCATCCCGGCCATCTCTCCCATGGTAAGCCCATGAGCTATCGGAATGGGGTATGGACCGACAAAGGATCGGAACTGTTCATCGAGCATCCAGCCGCTCACATAATCACCTCCAAGCGGATTGGGGCGGTCTAAAACCCAGACCGGAATACCTTCTACTGAAGCCGCCTCCATAACAAGTCCAAGCGTGGCGATGTAGGTGTAAAATCGAGCGCCAACGTCCTGCATATCAAAAATCAGCAGATCTACATGACTAAGCATCTCCGGGGTCGGTTTCCTGTTGGTGCCATAAAGTGAAAAAACCGGCAGCCCTGACGCCTGGTCTATCCCATCCTCAATCTTATCGCCAGCTCCCGCCTCCCCCCTAAAACCGTGCTCTGGTGCAAACAGCGCCGTCACGTTTGCTTCAATAGCCAATAGGGTATCCAGCATGTGCGTATCGCCAATTCGGGCTGTAGGATTCATCACCAGTCCAATTCGCTTCCCCTCCAATTCACCCATATAGTTGTCGAGAAGACGTTCAGCCCCGATTTTTACCGGTTCCGGGCTTACTCCGTCATTTTGAACGTCAGAACAGGCCGTAACAATCATTAAACCGGCAAACAGAAACAGCAGAGGCATTGTGAATTGGCGCATGGATATAGATGTTGATTTTTTCTAAATCTAAGTTCGGTTCTAAAATTTCGAAAAACAGGCCCCCTCCTTCTCTGTTTTGAAGAGATGCCCATGGCACAACCACCCATAAATTGTTTATCGAATTGACACATAAAATATCAGTTATGATAATAATATATTTGATCGACCGTACAATCCAAACGAAAGCTTTTATAGCTGTCGGGAGATGGTCAAGGGCAATATTATCGGTACAATCTTCAACCCTCTTCAGAAACCGATCCGTAAAGATTACTTCCATTTAAAAATCGGCTGTTTTCTTTTTTGAGACGCTTTACAAAATCCGCCGACCTGTTACGGAATTCGGAAAGGGGTTCGATGTCTTTTGATATTGAAATATCCATATCAGCACTCTAACAGATCTATTTTGCACCAATAAAATACTCAATTAGACTTCCTCTTACCATAGTGGGGCAGATTGGTTAACATGCAGTTAGAAACAGAAAAGGCGAAGAGTAAACTTCGCCTTTTTGGATACCGGAAAATGTACTAAGCTTCTCAAGCCTGATTCGCAACCACATCTGATTCCGGGAAAAAATATGCCGCTTCAATTCTGCCATTTTCTGCAGAATCGGAACCGTGCACGATATTTTCGCCCATGCTGTCTGCAAAATCTGCGCGAATGGTCCCCTCAGCCGCTTCGGCCGGATTGGTTGCGCCAATAAGTTTGCGAAAATCGGCTACTGCGTTCTCTTTTTCAAGAATCATGGGTACACAGGCTCCGCTGCTCATAAACTCTACGAGTTCACCAAAAAACGGGCGCTCTTTGTGAACAGCATAAAATCCGCCGGCTGTCTCTTCAGTGAGTCGTGTCATCTTCATTGCAACAATTTTAAATCCCGCTTTCTGAATTCGGGCGGTAACTTCACCAATCAGATTTTTTTTAACACAGTCGGGTTTCAATATGGTAAGTGTGCGTTCTACAGCCATTCTTTTTATTAGATTTTTGTAACGTTTAATATTTCCATTCGTCCTATTTAAACAAGATACCAAGATACGGTATAGCGGGTAAAATCACGAACAGGCTTTGTTCGAAAAGGATAAAATTGATGACTAATCATTTTACATATACGTGGCTGTTTAAAAGTTTATTAAGTGCAGAGAAAATCTGGCCTGCCATATCCAATACCGACTTTCTGATGAAGTCGATTGGAGAGTCTCCCGTAAGGCCGATGAACCTGAGATTTATTGAGCGTGCCCGTATCTCGTCTGATCATTTTGAAAGCCTTGACCTGAAATGCAGAGAAAAGTATCAATGGGAAGCACCTTATCATCTCAGCATAAAAAGGTTCAACAGCGATGGATATTTCCGGCAGCTGCACATCTCAATTCATCTAACCGATACAGATCTGGGTTGTGATGTTTCAATACGTTTTAAGGGCAGAACAAATGGCTTGACAGGGAAGCTGATCGCTTACCGTTCGTTCAGTAACAGTGCCAGAAATCGATATGTAAAAGTACTCTCTTCTCACGGTTACACCGCTTCAACCGACGCCGAGAGTCCGGTTATCAGAAACTCTCACAATGTGAAGCTGCCTGATTCCTGGAATAAAAGTTATACACGGTTAACAAAAAATGGTGTTGATGCCGATCTCTCCGAGAAACTGATTCGTCTTCTTCAAACATCCGACGATCAGCAGTTAAAGAGATTATATCCCATCAGGCTTTCTGAAATATGGGGTCGCTCACTTCAGGATGTGCTGAAAATGATGTTTCAGGCATCAAAACTGGACATTCTCAATCACAGCTGGATTGTTGACTGCCCGCAATGCAAACAGCCGGCCAAAAATTTCACAAAATTATCCGCTGTGTCACCGGATATCAGCTGCGACACGTGTGGCCATGAATTTGAAACAGACCTTCACCGGTCAGTACACCTCTCTTTTAGCCCTAACACTGCCGTAAGGAAGAAAAGTGGGCTTACATTTGCGCTTAGTAATCCGACACACAATTCAGATATCAGGCTTAAAACTTATTTAGAACCCGGTCAGATTCGCATCATTAAGATTGACCTTAAACGAGGCCGCTACAAAATAACCGACAGTAAAACTGAAGCGGTTACCTATATCACCGTTGAACCTGATGGCGACCATAACGCCTCAATTATCTTTTTCGATGATGATACCGATATCCAAAACCTCAGGCTCTCGTCCAATCCAAATCTGATTCTATATAATAAGAACCGCTATCCACTCACAATTGAATGTGAAGATCTGAACCATGAGTTGTATAAGATCTCTCCGGTTGAAGTAACAACTCAACCTACCTACTGCAATCTTTTTCCGGGCGAATTGCTGCAGGAAAAAGAACAGCTCCCGGCAAGAGATCTCACGGTACTGTTTACCGATCTCTCCAACTCTTCCGATATATATAACACCCGTGGCGACGATTCGGCAACAGGCCTTGTAATGAACCATTTTGATGTGCTTGAAGCAATGATTAACTCTGAAAGAGGCGCCATTGTTAAAACCAATGGAGACTCAGTAATGGCTCTCTTTCCCAAACCCGTCTATGCGGTCCGAGCCTTTCAAAAAGCACAAGAAGCTTTTAAAAACCAGGTGGAAACCCAGCGTTCCATTCTGCTTAAAGGCGGGATTCATACCGGCGATTGTGTTGCCGTAATCCTGAACAACCGGATCGATTATTTCGGGGCTACCGTGAATATCGCTTCCCGGCTGGTTGAGTATGCAAAACCGGAAGAAGTTATCATTTCAAACAGCTCCTATTTGTGTCCCGAATTGCGGGAGTATCTGCATAAGGATCAGGAGGAGCTTAAGATGCAGGAATTCAATACGAAGCTAAAAGGTTTTGAAGGCCAGATTTTTGAAGTAAAACGCATCAGTTTGCACAGCAGTCCTTTAAGGTTGGTGGTATAGTGTTGGGAAAGTACGGTCTGTATCCGGATTCCTTTTTTTGATTTATTCTCCCTATTCTTAGTCAACTTTTTGACTCAAATGCATAGGATATGACGCCAACAAAACCCCACCCAAGTATCGCCTCCCATACCACCCCCATGGGAGAAAAAAAACGAATCGGCCTGGTTGCCCACGATTATCGAAAAAGAGATTTGATCGATTGGGCCGATTACAACCGCGACATCCTGATGCAGCACGACCTCTACGGAACCGGAACCACCGGCGGACTCCTCGCCGAAAAACTGGATTTACCCGTTCACCGGTTTATGAGCGGCCCTCTGGGCGGCGATCTTCAGATCGGGGCGGCTATTGCCGAAACCAGGCTTGATATCCTGATCTTCTTTTGGGATCCGCTCCAGGCACAGCCCCACGATGTTGATGTTAAGGCACTGCTTCGGATCGCTATTGTCTATAACATTCCGCTTGCCTGCAACCGCTCATCGGCCGACTTTCTCATCACATCAGAACTGATGGGAGAAAAGTACGACCGGTACCTGGTGGATTATGGGGAAAGGTTGAGAGTGCTGAGCAGGGATGAGTGAGTCTGCTTAGATTTACAGATACCAAAATGGAGTGTGTGCTTTTTTCATATCTTTAAAGTTCAGGAAACTGAATTCACAAATTCATTGATAGAATATGAATCTCCTCAAAAACGAAATAAGCCCCTACCTGCTTCAACACGCCAACAATCCCGTTGATTGGTTCCCCTGGGGTGAGGAAGCATTTGAAAAGGCGCGGAAGGAGGATAAACCGGTTTTTCTCTCCATCGGGTATGCCACCTGCCACTGGTGCCATGTAATGGAGCACCAGAGTTTTGAGGATGAGCAGGTTGCCGAACTGATGAATCGCGGGTTTGTCAACATTAAGGTAGACCGCGAGGAACGGCCTGATATCGACAATACCTACATGACCGTCTGCCAGATGCTGACCGGCGGGGGCGG
>SKRK01000083.1 GCA_007118525.1 Balneolaceae bacterium | reverse complement strand
CCGGTGATCTCATTCCGCATATTGAACAGCCGCTGGGCTGCTTCAAGGTCAATGTAGACGATGTCGTCATCAATGATCTGTTGAATATTATAGGTTCCCCGTACTTTAAAACGACTTGCTCGCGGTGCTGAAAACTGGGTAAGCGCCCGTCTCATTCCTGTAGGACTGAGCAGGGCCAATTCATCTCCCGGGCTTATGCCATACCTGTTAACCAGAGTTTCCCCAATTACCACTCCCGGCCTGTTATTTTGAATGGACAGATCAAAAACACCATTGCGAACACTGTTTTCAAGCTCTGTAATGCGGATGTGAGATCCTCTCTCAACGCCTCTTACGGTTACCACATCGTTTCTGTTTCCCTCGGTTACCAGCATGGCTTTCCCCTCAATATAGGGAGCAAGGTTAACCACTTCAGGGTGCTCACGAATCTCTGACATTAAATCTGCATCATAAATCATAACCGGATCTACACGCAGCTCCACCCGTATATCCGGATCAAATGAGAGTAAAAATCCTCGAATTACATCAAAAAATCCGTTAAAAACGGATAGAACAATAATGAGCAGAGCTGTTCCAAGCGTGATACCGGCAATACTGATGCCTGTCAGTACAGATATGAGCGAGACGTGTTTTCTGGAAAACAGATAGCGTCTTGAAATAAAGCGGATGATATTCATTCCTGGTATTTGGATTTATGCTCTGTTTGCGGTTCTTTAACTGTTATCACAATATTGGTTATAAAATTTATATCTTTAGAGTACTGCAAAAAAAACACATGGGGATGTGGAGATCGTGACGCTTAAAATCGAAGAAATTAAAGCAATATCCAATGGTGAGCATGGAGATCTGTTTTCCGTATTAGGTTTACACATGGTAAACGTAGAAGGGAAGGAGAAATTGGTTTATCGTTTTTATCGCCCCAACGCTAAAAAAGTAGAGGTTATTCCTGAGAGCGGAAAACCGTTTGAGCCGAAGAGAATTACTGAGGATGGTTTTTTTGAGTATCTGTTTCCCCGCAGGAAAAAGAAGTTTTCCTATCAGGTGAAAGTTACACCCTATGAGGGTGAAGAGTATACCATTGAGGACACCTATCGATTTGGATCCCTTGTGTCAGATTTCGATCTGCAGCTTTGGGGTGAAGGTAACCACCATCACGCTTACAAATGGATGGGTGCGCATACAAAAAGTGTAGACGGCGTTGAGGGTACGCATTTTGTCGTATCAGCACCATCGGCCAGCAGAGTGAGTGTAATAGGCTCATTTAACAGCTGGGATGGCCGTGTTCACGGGATGAGAAAACACCACGATCAGGGTGTTTGGGAGACTTTTATTCCGCATGTGGGCGAAGGCGATCTCTACAAGTTTGAGGTAAAATCCCACATGCTTGAGATGCCCCAGAAAAAGGCAGATCCCTATGGAAGGTTTTCAGAATTTCGGCCGGGAACAGCATCTGTAATCTGGAACAGCAGCTATAAGTGGAGTGATGAAAAGTGGGTTGATGAACGGGCTGTAAATCAGCATCACGATCGCCCGATCTCGGTTTATGAGATTCATCCCGGTTCATGGAAAAGACACGTGGGAGAGGATCCGGGCTTTCTGAGCTACCGTGAACTGGCCGATGAACTGGTGCCATACGTAAAGGAACTGGGTTTTACCCATATTGAACTGATGCCGATAGCTGAGCACCCCTACGACCCTTCATGGGGTTATCAGATAACCGGTTACTTTGCCCCAACCAGTCGTTTTGGAAATCCTGACGACCTCAGGTACTTCGTAGATAAATGTCATGAGGCCGGAATCGGAGTAATTATTGATTGGGTTCCCGCACACTTTACCAAAGATGATCACGGTTTGCGCCGTTTTGACGGCACATCTCTTTATGAGCATGAAGACCCGCGTCTTGGCGAACACAAAGATTGGGGTACCTGCATATTTAATTTTGGCCGTACAGAAGTACTGAATTTTTTGATTTCGAACGCAATCTACTGGATTGAAGAGTTTCATATAGACGGGCTTCGGGTTGATGCAGTTGCATCCATGCTCTATCTCGACTACTCACGAGAGGAGGGAGATTGGATCCCCAATCAGTATGGCGGGCGGGAGAACCTCGAGGCAATTCATTTTCTTCGCCGATTTAATGAGGTAACTCACGATTACTTTCCCGGTGTGTTAACCTTCGCCGAAGAGTCAACCTCTTGGCAGGGCGTTTCACGGCCAACCTCATCAGGCGGTCTGGGTTTCGATTTTAAGTGGAACATGGGTTGGATGAACGACACCCTGGCGTATATGGAAACAGACCCGATATATCGCCGGTATCATCAGGACCAGCTCTCTTTTTCTCTGATCTACGCATTTTCTGAACAATTTTTACTTCCGCTTTCGCATGATGAAGTAGTGCATATGAAGCAGTCGCTGCTTTCGAAAATGCCCGGTGATGACTGGCAAAAGTTTGCCAATCTCAGGCTTCTCTACACATATATGTATGGCCACCCGGGAAAGAAACTTCTGTTTATGGGGTGCGAATTTGCCCAGTGGAGCGAATGGACAGAAGCTCACTCCATCGATTGGCATCTGTTGCAGTGGGAAAATCATAAAGGGGTTCAGAACCTGGTTAAAGATTTGAATCAGGCATACATCACTGAACCTGCGCTTCATGAAGTGGATTCAAACTGGGAAGGATTTGAATGGATCGACATCAGTGATGCCGATAACTGCATTATATCCTTTATTCGAAAAGGAAAAAATCCGGAGGACTTTCTGGTGTTTATTCTGAACTTTACGCCGACTCTGCATCGCTCATATAAAATCGGTGTACCCCTTGCCTGCGAATACGAAAGTATCCTGAACAGTGATTCACAATTCTATGGGGGCAGCAATGCCGGCCCGGTTAAGGTGCAAGGCCATACAGGCGCATGGCATAGCCAGCCGGCCCATATAAAAATTGAAGTGCCACCGCTTGCCGGCGTGATTCTAAAACCGAAATAACGCGTCTATTTTACGACTTCAACCAAAAGAAACAATAGCTATAATTTAATGAGATTCCCCAGATCTTGCGGCACTCTTCTGCACCCAACTTCATTTCCATCCAGATACGGTATGGGAGATTTAGGGGGTGAAGGCAAAGAGTTTATCAAATTTTTACAGAGAACAGAACAAACGATATGGCAGGTGCTTCCGCTGGGGCCAACCGGTTATGGCAACTCACCCTATGCCAGTTATTCGGCTTTTGCGGGCAACCACTATTTGATCAGTTTAGACATACTTGTTGAAAAAAAGCTGCTGCATACTGATGAAGCTAAACAGGCTGAGCTGCAGGTGAAGCCCGTTGCGGAATACGAGAAAGCTTACCCGCTAAAAGAGGAGCTCTATAAAATTGCTTCCTCCCGTTTTTATGAATCTGTTTCTAAAGATGACAGCAACAGGCTTGAGGCCTTTAAAGAGTCGAATAAGTTTTGGCTCGACGATTACTGCCTGTTTATGACATGTTCGAAAATGAATGGCAAAAAACCATGGAATCTTTGGGATCAGAATCTGGCGCAGAGAAAGAAGGGCGCAATGAATAAATTAAGGGAGGAGAATAGTTCCGAAATTGAATACCAAACATGGCTGCAGTTTGAATTCTTTAATCAGTGGTATGATCTTAAGAAATATGCCAACGACCGCGGAATTCGTGTGATTGGAGATATTCCGATATTTGTGGATCACAATAGTGCCGATGTATGGTCAAACCCGGCTTATTTTGCTGTAGACAAACAGGGCAACCGTGAGTTGGTGGCCGGTGTTCCACCCGATTATTTCAGTGAAACCGGCCAGTTGTGGGGCAATCCACTCTATAAGTGGAAAGCGCTTAAAAAAGATAAGTTTTCATGGTGGGTAGAACGCTTCAAGCAGATGTTTGAACTCTACGACGCCATTCGAGTGGACCACTTTAGAGGGTTTGATGAGTATTGGGAAGTTTCTGCATCTGAAAAGACAGCAATTAAAGGAAAATGGGTGGCAGCTCCGGGCCGCGAACTATTTAAAACGATAAAAAAAGAGCTGGGTGAATTGCCAATCATCGCTGAGGATCTGGGTGTAATGACACCAGAGGTAGAGAAATTACGCGACGATTTTGAGTTTCCGGGTATGAAAATTTTGCAATTTGCGTTCGATTCAGACCCAACAAATGCTTTTTTACCTCATAACTATCCTCAAAACTGCGTTACCTACACCGGTACTCATGATAACGACACCACTATTGGCTGGTATAAATCAGCTCCTGATCATCAAAAACACATGGCGCGCGAATATACAAGGTCTGACGGAAGTGAAATTGAGTGGGATTTAATTCGTCTTGGAATGCTCTCTGTGGCCGATCAGGCTATCTTTCCACTTCAGGATTTTATGAGTCTCGATACAGAACATCGCATGAATTTGCCGGGAACCGTAGGTAAAAATTGGCTTTGGCGTTACACCTCATCGATGCTCCATGATGTGGATGAAGAGAGGATCAAGGGATTGATAGAATTGGGAAATCGTATGATGAAGCCATCAGAGGGGTAAAAACTGATTTTCTCGAAGCTTTTCAATAAAAGCTCCGTTTCGTATCTTAAGCCGTCCTATTAATGAATAAAATTTTTGAATGCCATTTCAATTGAATCATCTGCCGGCACGGACTGCAAAACCCCGTAGCGAAGGAATTACGCTGGCTCTCGACAAAGGGTTCAGCGTTCGTCAAGCCGAAGATTTTTGTGAATCAGCGTCAGAATATACCGATATTGTCAAATTAGGCTGGGGTACATCGTATGT
>SKRK01000080.1 GCA_007118525.1 Balneolaceae bacterium | reverse complement strand
TGGTGGGGAGCAAACCCTGCTGTTCTTCTTAAATACACGCGTAATGTTGGCAATTACGAGATTACGAGTATGTATCATGAGGATCTTGAGCGCAGAGATGCAACAGAGAGTTCCTTTGCAATTCCTCAGCCCAAAACAAGGCGAGTAAGTCTGCATGTTAACAGATCCCTCGGAGACTTTGAAGTTGACCTGGGAGGTTTGTGGGCAGGGCAGCCGCTGAACGGGCGAGAGTTCCAGATCTATCGGGAATTTGATGATGGAACCAGTGAGGTTTTTGTTGATGAAATTAAACCCGAGGACAATTTTGGCGGAAAATTAAAGATAAGCTATGCCGGTGGACGCTTTAACTGGTATGGGCAAACGGCTGTAATGGGGCTTTCGGCACATGGAGGTGCCGATCAAACTCTCACATATACAGGCTGGAGACTGAAAGACAGCGGCAGCGGTAATCAGTATAATGCATTAACCGGATTTACTTACCTGATTGGTAACTTACAGGTAGCGCCTAACTTTCTTTGGCAGCAACCTATAGAAGGGCCGATTCCGGGTGATGTGGAGCCTCCCGGCCGACCCAGGAATATCCTTGATGATCCATTCGTGGTTCGATCAAACCGTGAAACGTATGCTGCTGAGATTCTTTTCACATACGATCCTACGCCGGGATCATTTATGTACGACTGGGATAGCGACTATCAGGAAGATGCGCGCCTGGCAGTAAGTGCCGGGTTTGTGTACCGTCATCACCCAACTACACAAGATGCCGCAATCGGGATTTTACCTGATGGCCGTACAACCTTTCCATTTCCGGGTGCTCCACCGGCCAAAGATCTCTGGGAGGTTCACGCACGAATCGTATCGAAGCTGAGTCGTGATCTTGGAATTATTGCTGTGCTCTATGGCGGCGATGCCCAGGCCAACGGTAGTGATTCCCGCACTATCAGCCGGTATGGCGGAGATCTCAGGATGATCTACAAAAATTATATGCTCAACTCATTTGTGCGTGTAAATGACTGGGGCCCTTATGACTATCATCGCGATTTTAACCTGACGTTCCCGCTGCAGCTAATGGGAGATCTCTCCATGACCATCGGTACCCCCGACTGGTTTGGGCAGCCGCAGACCCGAATTGGTGTTCGAGGCACATGGCGTTCACTGAATGAGTTTTCTCCCAGGTTCGCTCCAGCCATGATGACCGGTCCTTCCGGAGAATTTGTGCCCAATCCCAATCTCAATGGCAATGATTTCGGCCTTGGCAATGAGTGGGAATTCAGAACCTACGTACAAATAAATATTTAATACTAAACGGACAGATTTGATGGAAATTAGAATATTACATGTATATAAATGCACTGCTATTTCAGGGTTACTGCTTTTGCTCTTTTTTGGATGCGAACGGGTTGTAAGCGATTTGGACTCTCCCGGGTTTTCTGAGAATCCTGAAGTATTTATAAATTCATTCAGTGCAGGACTCGAATATTACCCTTTTGAAGGTTCAAAAATTGACGCTTTTTCCGTTGACTCTGAGACCACGTTTGGTCGCAGTACATTGTCAATGCGCTTTGATGTTCCAAATGAGGGGGATCCGGAAGGCGCTTATGCCGGGGCCATTTTCAGAGATGATAATGGTGGAAGAAACCTGAGCTCCTACAACGCACTCACATTTTATGCTAAAGGCACAAAAGCCGCTACAATCAATGAGATTGGTTTTGGGCTGGATTTCTTCGGTGACAGATTTGCAGTAGGACTTAATGATGGCCTTAGACTAACCACAAATTGGAGAAAATATATTATTCCTATACCGGATGCCTCAAAACTGACACAGTCGCAAGGATTACTCTGGTACGCTGAAGGACCTGAGAACGGAGACGGATACTCTTTTTGGCTTGATGAGGTTAAATATGAAAACCTTTCCGGCTTGGCACAGCCACGGGCTGCAATCATGAATGGAAACGATGTAAGACTGACGGCATTTGCAGGTTCAGCCAGTGCAGTTACCGGGCTTACGTACACAATAAATCAGCCAAACGGAGTAGATGTAACGGTAAGCGCTGCGCCGGCCTACTACACGTTTAGCTCATCTAATACCAACGTAGCTACTGTCAATGATGAGGGGCGTGTATCCATTGTTGGGGAGGGTATTGCTGAAATTACGGCCTCTTTAGGCAGTATAAGTGCTAACGGAAAACTAATTATTGATTCAGCCAGTGATTTCACCCCGGCGCCAACGCCAACCGATGATCCATCTGATGTGATTTCTATTTTCAGTGATGCTTATACAAATATACCTGTTGATCACTTCAATGGCTTTTGGGAGCCTTTTCAAACAACCACTTCAAATGACTTTGAAGTAAACGGGAATAATGTATTAGGCTACGAGAACTTCAATTTTGTGGGAATTGAGTTTCACATAAACGTACCAACTATTGATGGCAGTGAAATGACTCATCTCAGAATGGATCTGTTCTTCCCGGATGAGATTCCAGCAAATTCTGCATTGAGGCTCAGGCTTGTAAATGATGTTGGCGGAAATGAAACCGTTGCATCAACTACCATCAGGCCAAATACCAATCCTGCATTAGTATCCGGTCAATGGATAAGCGTTGATATGGATATCACGAGTTTGGGAAACAGGTCAAATCTGGGTCAGATTATATTTGATGCTGATGAGGGCCCCGGATTGCAAGGAGCGTCATTTTTCGTAGATAATATCTACCTGCGCAGATAGAATCAGAATTTATTCGACTATGAATTGTGAACAAATCGGAAAAAATATTTAAGGTGGTCAACGAATGAAAACAGGTCTTAGATATTTTTTCTGTTCATGCTTGCTTGTAGTTATAACTTCAGCATGTGCAACGAACAATAAACCTGATATATCCTACACTGAAATTATCTGGCAGGACGAATTCGATGTAGATGGAAGTGTGAATACTGACCTTTGGTCTTTTGATATTGGTACCGGTGCCGAGCAGGGGATCCCCGGTTGGGGTAATCAGGAATTACAGTATTACACCGACAGGCCTGAAAATGTACGGGTCGAAGATGGTAATCTTCTGATCACGGCAAGAAAAGAGTCTTTTAGAGGCTCTTCCTATACCTCTGCCAGAATACTGACTAGGGGAAAGTTTCAGAATACCTTTGGACGGTATGAAGCCCGTATTCAATTACCCTGGGGACCGGGGATATGGCCGGCCTTCTGGTTATTGGGTGATGATTCAAACGGTACCGAAATCTGGCCGCAAATCGGTGAGATCGATATCATGGAATATAGGGGTCAGGAGCCAACGGTTATTCATGGAAGCGTTCATGGGCCCGGTTATTCGGCCGGTAATGCAGTAACTGCCAGGTATACATTAAACAATGGAAGATTTGATACTGATTTTTATCTTTTTGCAATTGAATGGAGTCCAAATTCTATAAAATTCTTTGTTGACGATGTCATGTACAATGAGATCACCCCGGATGATGTGAGCGGAGAGTGGGTTTTCAACGATAACTCATTCTATATCATCCTGAATGTTGCGGTTGGAGGAACATTTGTCGGACCACCGTCATCACAAACAACTTTTCCGCAAACTATGAAAGTTGACTATGTTAGAGTTTATGGGGAACCAAGTTGATGTAATCGTATGCAGCTATGGATGATTTAAACCTGCTGACTGAAAATCTTAAATAAAATAATAAGCTATCTTGTCAATAAGACTTAAAGAGATTGAAAATGAAACCTGGTTCGAAATTCCAAACCACGATTCATTACGACCGTTTTTCATGAGTATCGTCAGTGATTCCAACCACTGGATGTTCATTTCGAGCAATGGTGGACTTACTGCCGGGCGGAAGAATAATAACTACGCACTTTTTCCATACTATACGGATGATAAAGTCACAGAATCTGCCGATATAACCGGAAGCAAAACCATTCTCAGGGTTCAACAGCAAGGAGAAGCGGAAGTGTGGGAACCTTTCTCAGAGCGATATACCGGGAAGTATAAGCTTACCAGAAATCTCTTTAAGAATTTCTATGGCAACAAAATTATGTTTGAAGAGATCAATCATGATCTTGGCCTTACCTTTCGCTGCCAGTGGAATTCAAGCAACCTGTACGGGTTTGTCAGAAAATCAGAGCTGATAAATCATTCCGGTAAGAAGTGCCGGGTAACGTTTCTCGATGGGATACAGAATCTTCTTCCATACGGAGTTGAACCCAACATGCAGACGCAGTCAAGTAACCTTGTGGATGCATATAAGAAAAATGAACTTTTAAAAGAGTCGGGCATTGGCATCTATGCACTGAGTGCCATAATCGTAGACAAGGCTGAGCCGAGCGAAGCCTTAAAGGCGAATGTGGTATGGTCGCTTGGAGTCGAAAAGCCGGCATACCTGCTCTCGTCCCTTCAGCTGAACCGTTTCAGAAACAAACAGCCGGTTGAGCAAGAAGAAATTATTAAAGGAGAGAAAGGGGCCTATTTCATCCATGCAGATATTGTGCTGGAGCCTGACAGCAGCAGCGATTGGAAAATCATCGCCAATGTAAATCAAACCCATTCCCAGATTATTGAACTGGATCAATGGATAAGAAAGGGGAAAGATCTTGAATCACTCGTTGAGAAGGATGTTAAAAAAGGAAGTAAGAAACTGAAACAGCTGATTGCAGGGGCTGATGGATTACGATTAAGCGAAGATACGCTGAAAGATGCTCGACACGCCTCCAATGTGCTATTTAACATTATGCGCGGTGGTACATTTGACCACAATTATAGAATCGAGAAGCAGGATTTGATTTCATACCTGTCTAAAGCCA
>SKRK01000307.1 GCA_007118525.1 Balneolaceae bacterium | reverse complement strand
TACTCAAATACTCTTCCGTAGAGAGGATCATTGTAGCTCCAGCTTGAAGGCAGTAACCAGGTAATGAGGAAGTAGAATGCTATCGCCATTAAAATAGCAGATCCAAATTCACCAACGTTCAGTGCTCTTTGCGGATCACCACCTTCTTCTTTAATCCGAACCAGTAGAGTTCCGATAATTGAGGTAATAATACCGGTAGCACCCAGCATCAGCGGAAGGTAAACACCACTCATTCCGCCCAGTGCGGCACCTGCATCTGCTTCGAAAATTGAGAAGAAAACAGCACCCAATACCATCGCACCGATGATAGAGCCTACAAACGACTCAAAAAGGTCGGCACCCATACCGGCCACGTCACCTACGTTATCACCAACGTTATCTGCTATGGTTGCAGGGTTTAGCGGGTGATCTTCAGGAATGCCGGCTTCTACTTTACCTACAAGGTCGGCACCAACATCGGCTGCTTTTGTATAGATACCACCGCCCACACGAGCAAAAAGCGCAATCGATGAAGCCCCAAAAGAAAAACCTGTAATCACTGTAATTACCAAGCCAAGAACAGCTTGTGTATCAGCTTCGGTAGCCTGGCTGTGCAGGTCGAACTGCCATCCGAATAAGATGAATAAAAAGCTAAGCCCGAGTATTCCCAAACCAACCACTGCAAGCCCCATTACAGAACCACCAGAGAAAGCTACTTCAAGAGCTTTTCCAAGACTTGTTCGTGCGGCATTCGTTGTTCGTACGTTAGCCTTGGTTGCAACTTTCATCCCTATAAAACCGGCTAATCCGGAACAGATCGCGCCAACAATAAATGATACTGCGATCATATAGGATGACCCTTCAGTTAGATGCCCCTGGAAAGCGAGAAGTATTGCAACAAGAATAACAAAAATAGAGAGTGTTTTGTATTCAGCCCGGAGAAAAGCCATGGCTCCTTCTGCGATATGGCCGGCTATTCTGGCCATGTTCTCATCACCAACTTCCTGTTTGGTTACCCAATTGGATTTAATATAGGTGAAGAGCAGGGCAAGCAGACCCGCGGCAGGTATTAGATAGAAGATATTATTTAACATGATGTAGTTGTTGGTTTCAGTTAGCTGTAGTACCGTGTTAGTTAAAATTATTCATGGCTATATTTATGCCACCCCGAAGAAACGTTAAAATAGCATCCGAAGCAACTTCAAGTGCAGCATCAATCTGCTCTTGCTGTTCGGGCGTAAAAGGTGAAAGTACATAACCGGACTGCTGCCCTCTTCCAAAGTCGCTGCCTATACCAATTCTTATTCGTGGAAAGTCGCGGGTTTGCAGCTGCTCAATGATATCAGAAACACCGTTATGGCCTCCTGCGCTGCCCGATGCCCGCAATCGTATTTTACCGATATCCAGGTGGATATCGTCGTGACATATCATACATTCGGATGGGGCAAAACCTTTTTTGGTGAGCGCTTTTTTAACGGCTT
Organism: Balneolaceae bacterium; assembly: GCA_007118525.1. Lineage (GTDB taxonomy): Bacteria > Bacteroidota > Rhodothermia > Balneolales > Balneolaceae > Rhodohalobacter. The sequence goes on along the minus strand of SKRK01000307.1, from coordinate 3,406 downwards.
TGCCACTTCTGTTCATAAATGTTGTAGGCTTTAACAATACAACAGTTTGGCCTTTAAAACGGCCTTCACCTATTTGGTAAAGGCCGTTATCAGGCTCTAAAGGGATAGATAATTTTTCTGACAAAAGGTCGATCAGCTCAAACCCTACGTTATGGCGCGTTTTATGATATTCTGCCCCGGGGTTCCCCAAGCCTGCAATTAGTGCCATAACATTGAAAACAAGATATTACTCTTTGCTCTCTTTGGATTCGCCTTCTGCATCATCCTCTGCTCCTTCAACTTCTTCACCTTCTGCAACTTCTCCTTCAGCGAGTTCTTCTCCTTCGAGCAGTTCTTCCTCTTCATCTTCGAGATCAGATGTAAAGAGAGCTTCAGATTTCGGTGGAGCAACGGTGACGATCGTTCTTCTGGGATCATCGAGCGGGTCAATTCCCTCCATATCGAGTTCGCTCACATGCAGTGAATCTCCGATATCGAGTCCGGATATATCAAGCTCAAAAACAGCAGGTATCTTCTCCGGAATAACATTGATCTTAACAATCCGCAATGTCTGCAGAACACGTCCGCCGCCGTCAACCACTCCTTTTGGAGTTCCCAACAGACGAATTGGCACTTTAAGTTTTACCCGGGTTTTCTCGTCAAGCACATAGAAATCTGCATGAAGGGCCCGATCGGTTACCGGATCGAACTCCACATTCTTCAGCAGGGTTTTATGAGTTTTACCATTTACGGTTAACTCCTGCAGCTTGGTTTGGCTAATAGAAAGAATCTTTTCGAGATCTGATTCCAGTATGGAAAAATGGACATTCTCCTTCACTTTTGGACCGTAAAGAACGGCGGGTATTCTCAGCTCATCTCGTAATTTAGCGGACGACTTGGATCCCAAATCCCTTGCTTCTCCTTCCAGTATATATATTTCTGCTTGCTTCATGTTTTTTTCAATTGTTGATTAATCATCAAATAGTGCACTTATCGTATCATTTGTATGAATACGCTGTATAGCTTCGGCAAAAATACCGGCTACACTTAATACTTTTATTTTATCAGACGGTTTGCGCAGCGGTACCGTATCTGTTACTAATAGCTGGTCTATCGGTGAATCCTCGATTCGCTGATATGCCGGGCCCGACAAAATCGGGTGTGTACAAGTAGTAATTATATTTAGGGCACCACGCTCTTTTAATGCAACAGCTGCATTGGTTATTGTACCTGCTGTATCAATCAGGTCATCAATGATCAGAACATTCTTATCGGCTACCTCACCAATAATATTCATCACCTCCGCTACATTTTGCTTGGGCCTTCTCTTATCAATAAATGCAAGGCTCGCGCCCAGCTTCTTTGAGTAGGCCCGAGCCATCTTCAAACTTCCAACATCGGGAGCCACAACTACCAGGTTCTCGATGGGATTTTCCGTAAAGTGTTCAATGAAGATCCTGCTGGCATACAGATGATCGAGAGGAATATCAAAAAACCCCTGAATCTGCGATGCATGAAGATCCATTGTTAAAATACGATCAGCTCCCGCTTCAACCAGGATGTTTGCCATCAGTTTCGACGCAATTGATACCCTTGGCTGATCTTTCCGATCCTGCCTGGCATATCCAAAATAAGGGATAACGGCTGTCACGCGTTTTACAGATGCTCTTTTAGCAGCATCCAAAAGCAACAACAGCTCGATTATATTATCACCCGGAGGCGGCGTCGACTGTATAATAAAAATATCTTCACCACGAATACTCTGCTCGTACTTTACATAGAGTTCGCCATCAGAAAAAGATTTAATGGTAACCTCTCCAAGCTCGGCACCATAGCTCTCAGCTATTGCACGGGCGAGTGCCAGGTTGCTTCTTCCCGCAAATATTGCTAGAGGCGTATCCAACGAACTGAATATGTAGTATGAAATTAAAAAGAAAAAGGACTACCTCTCTGGCATCCTTATCACAAATTTAACAGAGTTGCCCGGGGAGGATTCGAACCCCCACTGACTGGACCAAAACCAGCTGTCCTGCCATTAGACGACCGGGCACTTTATCGAATTGATTGACAGACACCAAAGATAGAGACTTACGTTAAATCAATCAAGAACGGATTACACTTTTAAAAACTTCGCAACGATGACACTGCTTCTTCAGGCAGTATCTTTTATACTGATGGGCAAGACCTGCTATTTGGTGCTGCTTTTTTAGCTCAAAACCCGCCTTTAGAAAAGGATTTACCACTTCTTGTGGCAGGTTGCCTTCTGCACGCTGCCACAGTTTATAGGATTCATGTTTCAGCTGTTCCGACGAAAACAGATATCCAAGCAGGTAAATTGCCGGTAAAAAAACCGTGCTTTTCAGAATTTCACAGCGCGAAGCGCCCGGAGTGAACCGGGGCGGAACAGAGTCTGTAATAACTTCCCAAACACTGACTCCTTCTCGAATGTACCGGCTGATGGGGATCTGATAAATCGCAAAGTGTAGTGCCGCAGCCTGCTTTATGCGAACCTCTGGCCTGCTCGAGGGGCGCATACCGTTTTTTGTCCAGTTTAGTATCCGTTCATTTTTTCCGGAAAATGCAACTTCTACTGCTGCCTGTGCAAATTCATCCATATTATTTGATGATTCACGCAATTCATGAAGCATTCCCGAAAGCCTTGCCATTGAACCCCTGTTTGCCGGAATTCCAAGGGCATCGTACACCTTTTCATTAAAAGACCGAAGCCAGGCTTCTGAGGGCACAAGGTGTGGATTATAGACATTGAGTATTTCATCTGTTTTAAACTGAAAGTACTCTTTATGAGCCAACTGCACCTGCTTTTCAAATGCCTCCTGATGAATCCAGGTAATTTGACCCCCACAGGCTAATGAAGCCTTTTGTTTTAACCTGAAAAGCTGATTCAAAGAGTGATTAAGATGTGGCTTCAGTTCAAATACATAAGGCTCCTCACCACTCTTGGTTAACGCTTTAAAGGCATCAATTTGCTCATAAACTACATGTAAAACCACGCTGTTATAGTTTTTATCTTGATGATGCCCGTGGTTATTCCACTCTTTGGCACGGTTGTGAATCTCGATGCTGCCATGCCAGTGAAGGCCCCCAATTATCAGATGTGCATTTAAAAAATCGGGACCGGCACCTGAATTCAGATCGCCCTGGTGAATGATCTGAATCGACTTGCCACAAAGTGTTTTCGGGAAGTTGCAATCAAATTCGAGATGCTGCCAAATCCACTGCAGTAGACTCTCATGATATGTTCCATGCCCTTTAGCCACGAAACAGCTCCTCTTCGCTGAGCGAAAGAGATTCGGTGGCCTTGTAGAGATCGGGCAGCGGATTTGCCAGCTCTCGCTTCACCTTTTCAACCCGTACTTTAAACCTTCGGCGCTCTTTCAATAAAACACGCTTGCTCTTGCCAATCAGC
>SKRK01000327.1 GCA_007118525.1 Balneolaceae bacterium | reverse complement strand
GGAGAACCACCCTATGTGTATGCCAAAACCGGGACACTTCGAAATAACACAGCCCTGAGCGGATATATTTATACAGACTCCGGGAAAAGGCTTAATTTCAGTATCATCAATAACAACTATGTGTTGGGCAATCACGCACTGCGTGCAGAAATGGGACGCTTGCTGGAGCTGATCAAACAAATCTACTAACAGGATAACGAAGCCCCATTTTTCACCGCTTGGTATAGTAGATTCATTAAAATCAGTACATTTCGGACGTGTTGCCCAGTACTGTTTGATTGTCACAAATATGGGGTTTTTAGTTTCGTAATTTTTAGTGATGACAACATTTCAAAGTCTTTGCCAAACCATTCAAACCATCAGGGAAACCCGCGGAACGAATGCGAAAATCCGTATATGTTCAGATCTCTTTGCTTCTATTGATTCCGATGAAGAGCTGAACCTGGCTGTCCAATTCATAGCTGAGGGTGCTTTCTCAAATATTAGCGGAAAACGGGCTTCGGTAGGCAGCAGAACATCGGGCCTTGCGGCGGCCGCATTCTGTGAAATTGATTACGATCTGGTTTATAAACCCTGCCGAACGGCTACCGGCAGTAACTCAGAAACCATTGCCCGTTTGATGGATCATATTCCCGAGGCCATAGAGAAACGGGAGCCGGCCGGGTTGTCACTGGCCGGGGTTATGGCTCGGTTTGAATCCTTGAGAAGGGTTTCCAAACGGGCTGAAAAAGAGGCCATACTGCATGAGATGTGGAGATTGATGACACCCGTTGAGATTAAATACTCGATTCGAATGCTTAGCCGGGGATCGCTGCGAATAGGATTTGAAACACGGAGTGTGGTCGCAGCCGTTGCGGAAGCCTTCGGTACCGAACGGGAAAAGGTGCGGTACGCCCATATGATAACCGGAAATATTGGCCGTACTGCCGTTCTGGCAAAGCATAAGAAGCTGGATGAAGCCCGGTTTCGCCTATTTCATCCACTCTCATTCATGCTGGCATCCCCCATTGAGAGCCGGTCTATGGATGACCTTAAGGAGTATGTTGCAGAAGAGAAGTTTGATGGCATGAGAGGGCAGGTTCATGTGAGTGGAGATGAAGTTGTGATCTTTTCGCGGGATTTGAATAATGTAACTTCAACATTTCCGGAAATTGTTACTTTTTTCAAAGAGAGAGAGTTACCTGATGTCGTGCTTGACGGGGAGATCTGTGTCTACAAAGAGAAACATATTCTGCCGTTTCAGCTGCTTCAGAAACGAATGGGCCGCAAGAAACCGGGTCGGAAAGTACTTGAGCAGTATCCTGTCATTTTTATCTCATACGATCTACTCTATATAGATGGAAACCCTATTTTTGATGAGATACTTACGGAAAGAAGAAAAAAATTGGTCGAATTAGCCAAAGACCATCGGCTGCCGGTGTCCAGACAATTCGGTATACAGAACAGTGCGGAGCTTGAAGATTGGTTTGCAAAAGCCTTGAAGAATGGCAATGAAGGGCTGATGCTTAAAAAGAGAGACAGCCTGTATGAGTATGGCCAGCGCAGAAGCTCCTGGCTGAAATTAAAAAAACCGGGCGGTTCGCTCGACACTGTCATGATGTATGCTCACGCCGGAAGCGGGAAAAGAGGCGGGCTCTATTCCGATTTTACCCTGGGGATATCCGTAAAAGACGATGAGAGATATGAGGAGGAGTTTATTCCGATTGGAAAAGCCTATGGAGGGTATACTGACAAAGAGTTAAAAAAAATGAATCAGCGCATTAAAGAGTTGACGGTAGAGAGATATGGACCTACTTTGGGCCTCTTGCCAAAACTGGTTATTGAAGTTGAGTTTGATGACATACAAATCAATGAACGAACCAAAGCCGGCTTCACACTGCGTTTGCCCCGATTCAAGGCGATAAGGTGGGATTTGGGGCCGGATGAAGTAAATACTTTAAAGGATGTGGAACAAATAGTTGAAAGTAAAATAAATCATAAAAAACCTTTACAGGATGGGAATACATCCTTTCACTTTAATATTGATCATTTATAATGTTAAATTTTCTTAATATTATAAATTACGTTAGCTTACAGCGAAATATCTGTTGAATGAAGCTTCTAAAACTTACCCTCTTACTAACACTGTCCCTTCCTCTTATATCTGTTGCCCAGACTGAGAGAATAGACAGCCTCCGGATATATGTAAATCCTGCCATACTTGAGCTGAGCACGGTTGAGTCTATTATCGATCTCTCCGATATGCTTGTAGCTAAAGGCGACAGTGCAGAGGCCAAAGAGTGGTTGCTGCTTGGGTTGGAAGTTGCAACAAAAATCGAGAACAATTCCGGTAAATACAGAACCCTTACCAGGTTGGGAGACCTCTATCTATTTTGGGAAAAGCCCGATTCTGCGGCTGTTTTTATTGATAACGCTGCAATATATGTGTCAAATCCGGATCAACAGCTCGAAAATTATGGCCAAAAGGGTACGTCCTTCAGCATGAAGAGACAGTTTGTATTGGCCTCCGAACAGTATGAAAGAGCAATTAATCTTGCTGATTCGCTCGGTGATGCACGCTATGTTGCTGGGTTGAATATGATTCTGGGTAATATCTATTCACAGCTTGATGACAATTTTAATGCACTTCGCTCATATTACGATGCACTTGAGTTTGCCGAGATAAATCGCGACTCACTGTTCATGGCAACTGCCAACAATAATGTGGGGCATAAATTTTTTCAGATAGGAAGTGAAGAGCAGGCAGAATACTATCTTCTCAGATCAGAAGCGGTAAGCCGCGAAATTGGTTCATTGCAAGATCTTCGGCGTTCAATTCTGAATTTGGGAAATCTCTATTCCAAAGTGGGAGATTACGATAAAGCTGAAAAATACTACACCGAAGCTTTGGAACTTGCCAGGTCTGCTGATGACAGGATTGGACAAGTTCGCATCTTCTATAATATCGGATTGATGGAATCCCGTAAAAAAAACTATGGTGAAGCTTCCGGGCTCTTTAACCTGGCACTCGAAGAGAGCCAAAAAATAAACTACATACAGGGTGTATTTAGTAGTGCTACCGGTCTTGGCAACCTTGAGATGGAACAGGGAAATGTTTCAAGAGCTTTGAGATGGTATTACAGGGCAAATAGGGCCCTGGAAGACGATCAATACACATCTCTTCGACTGGTTTCATATCAGAATTTATACAATGCATATAAAGAGGAGGGCAATTTTAACAGTTCGCTGAAGTGGCTTGAAAGCTATAATGACTTAACTGAGGACCTGTCAGCATCTGAAAAATCGAGATTACTTGCAGAGTATGAAGCGCTATTCAACCTTCAACAGAGTAAACAGGAGTCGGAAATATTGCAGGCCAGACAACTTGAAACAGAGGCTCGGCTGGAATACCAGCGCAATATTAATATGATCGTTTTTGGCATGGTGATTCTGTTGCTTTTTACCGCATTCTTTTTGATTCGTACCAGCCGTAAACGTGACGAGATGAACCAGGAGCTGAAAAAAACAAATGAGCAGCTCAATGAAATGAACCTGAAGGTGAAGCAGCAAAATGATGAGCTTGCACAGATCAACGAGATTAAAAATAAGCTATTTGCAATTATTGCTCACGATTTGAGAGGTCCGTTGAGTTCACTTCAAAGTTTACTCTACCTGATAAGAGATCACGACCTGTCGGAAAGTGAAATGGATGAAATTTCATCCATGCTGGAGAAAAATTTACAGGAAAATGCCAGCATGATGGATAACCTTCTTGCATGGGCCAAAGCTCAGATGAATGGCATTCAGTTAAACCAAAGAGAGTTTGCTTTAAAGCTTGGTATAAAATCAGTAATCGACCAGATCAAATTTCAGGCAGAGGGGAAAGGGGTGTCTATAGAAACCAACTTGCCGGATGAGATTGAAGTGGTTGCAGATTACGACATGATCAAACTTGTAGTACGCAACCTCATCGCAAACGCCATAAAATTCAGTAAACCGGGTGGTGTTATTAACGTTGAGGCCGAAGATAAAGGAGATTTCTATGAGATAAAGGTGAAAGACAACGGTGTCGGAATTAAAAAAGAGGATCAGGATAAAATCTTTTCAAAAGCTCACTTTACAAGCCGTGGCACCGAAAATGAGAAAGGAAGCGGTTTGGGCCTGATGTTATGCAAAGAGTTTATCGAGACGCACGGAGGTAAACTCTGGTTTGAAAGTGAGGTGGATAAGGGTACTACCTTCATTTTTACTATTCCCCGCAAAACCCCGGAAGAAAACGAGCTGCCTGAAGAGAGTTCGCTTCTCGAGCACAAGTAACCACCAAGGCGTAAGCCATCTTAATCTTCCTCTTCCATTTGAAAATTCAGGAAAGCACTCGCTATCCCACTTCTATCGAGATAATGTTTTACCACTGAGGGGTTGGGTGTGTGTGTGATGTAGACTTTTTTTGGATTTAGAGATTCACAAAACGAGATGAGTTCAAAAAAATCAAGATGATCGGAAATAGGGATTAATTTGTCTGCTGTCATTTGTGATCTTTTTGACTCATTAGCTGCCCAGCCGCTGCAGTATGCAGTCCGGGTTTTCTGAACATTTGACGCAAACCCGTTGGATAGGGCAGATGAAGGAGATATCAGGATTTTGCCTTCACACTCTTCACGGATATATGCTGAATAATTTCCCAATTCGATCCCATGCTTTTCATACACCTCACACAACTTAAAACCTGCACCGTGAATCATGACCGGGTAATCGAGCGGCGCCAAAAGATGCATAATCTCTTGTGCCTTGCCAAGATTATAGGCGAGAAAAATTGGCGTGTATCCTTCATCGAGAGATTGAGTAGCAAACAACCGGATCTCCTCAGCCAGTTCGTCATGTGATCTCCACTT
>SKRK01000255.1 GCA_007118525.1 Balneolaceae bacterium | reverse complement strand
TACATTACGAAATACAGCCTTGAAACCGGTGAGTGGAGCGAACCCCGGGCAGTTTGGAATGATGGCTGGGAGATCAGGGCATGCCCGGTAAATGGGCCAAGAGTCATAGCTGATGGCAACAATGTTGCTGTAGCCTGGTATACTGCAGCGGATGACGAATCAAAAGTGCTTTTGGCTGTGTCAGCCGATGGCGGTGAAACCTTTAATGAGCCCATTCTGATTGCAAGTGAAAATACCGTTGGACGGGCAGACCTTCTATTTGGTGCCGAGGGGTCAGTTTATGTAAGCTGGATGAATCGCACGAATGAATTAGGCAATATACTGATCAGAGAAGTTCGGGCAGACGGTGAGCTTGGCGAGCCGATAAGGGCCGGTGTTACCTCCTCTTCCAGATCCAGTGGTTTCCCGCGAATAAAGCTGGATGGGGATGAAATCTTTGTTGCCTGGACGCAGACAGAACCCCAGCTTCGCATTCGAACAGCTCGAATTCCGGTTCAGGATTTTAATCAGCAATTATAAGGAGTTCGGCTCGGGAAGACACTCAGGCTTTACGTTAAAATCCGGCAGAACTTTTTCAAATTTTTTTGCCTATAAACCAGAACTCTTATCTTCATTAGAAATTCAATTAAATTCAATTCTGATATGTTAAATAACTACAAGCGTTTATTATCTGTTCTATTGATCTCAGCCATGTTTATGGGGTGTGCATCACTCTCCGCGCAGACCGATCGTGATGATTACCGACAGCAGGCCATTGAAATTCTTGAGAGTGTACCGCTTTTTGACGGTCACAATGATGTACCCTGGCAGTATCGGAACAGGGTTGGGTACAAATTTTCAGAACTCGACTTTTACGACACCACGCATCTTGATCCTCCCATGCACACCGATATTCCGCGTCTGCGTGAAGGAAGGGTTGGGGCCCAATGGTGGTCGGTATATGTTTCTGCGAATATATCTGAGCCGGAAGCCGTAAAACAGACTATGGAACAGATCGATTTTGTACATCGCCTGGTTGAAAGATATCCCGACCATTTTGAGCTGGCCCTCACAGCCGATGATGTGGAGAGAGTTTTTGCAGATGGAAAAATTGCATCACTGATTGGAATGGAGGGTGGACACTCAATAAATAATTCCCTCGCTGTACTTCGTATGTTTTATGAATTGGGGGCTCGCTATATGACAATTACCCACGGAAGAACACTCGACTGGGCCGATGCAGCAGGCGATGACCCACAACATGACGGACTCACGGAATTCGGAGAAGAGGTGATTCGTGAAATGAACCGTTTGGGTATGCTGGTCGACCTGTCGCACGTAACTCCGGCAACCATGAGAGATGCAATCCGCGTTTCTGAAGCCCCTGTGATGTTTTCTCACTCTAATGCCCTTGCATTGTCCGGTCATCCGCGCAACGTACCGGATGATGTACTTGAGCTTACGGCTGAAAATGGTGGAATTGTGATGGTAACTTTTGTTGAGACATTTACCTCAGAGGAGAGGCGCCAGCATTTTGCAGAACGCGCCGCATATCAGCGAAAAATGGAGTATCTGAATCCCGGTATTCCTGATGTAGTTCGCGATAAAATGAGAGCCTGGGATGAGGAGAATGAAGCGCCCAAGTCAACCCTCGAACAGGTAGCCGATCATATTGATCACATTCGTGACCTGATTGGAGCTGAATATATCGGTATCGGAGGCGATTACGATGGTATTTCTACGCTGCCTTTGGGCCTGGAAGATGTCTCAACCTATCCCGATCTTTTCGCTGAGCTGCTCAGACGTGGTTATACAGAAGATGAAATCCGGAAAATTGCAGGCCTGAATATGCTCCGAGTAATGAGGGGTGCCGAAGAGGTGTCTGACCGGCTGCGGTCAGTGCGCGAGCCTTCGGAAATTCTGATTACAGATTTTGAGTAGGCTCTGATAGGAACTTTAGAGGTAATTGTAAAAGGGCAGGATATTTTCCTGCCTTTTTTGTTATATGATTTCGTTTGAATGCTAATGCTGGTCGCTTAAGGTCTTAATAGAGTATGAAGTTGGTGCTTTCGCGGCTTTTAAAATCCGTTGTTGATGACAAAAGAGGAAAAAGAGTTACCCCGGCACCTATACGAATTTATCACAGAAGATGACGACAACGCTTGTGAGGCGATTCCCGAAAGCGCCTGCAAAGAGGCGCCGGGCAATTTTTTTCTGAATGCATTTAACGGGGCGTGTACCAAACTGGCGGAACAGATAGCCAGCCCGGGATTAGTGCTGCCCTGGCTGTTATCGGCAATGGGAGCTCCGGTTTCGTTAAGCGGTTTCCTGGTTCCATTGAATCGGGGAGGATCACTCTTGCCGCAACTTGCCATATCAGGCAGGATCAGGAAGTTTAAAATAAGAAAATGGTTCTGGGTAGGAGCGGGTTCTGCACAAGCTGTTGCACTGCTCTTTATGGCGTTTGCCGCACTTTCACTAACCGGTTACCTGGGTGGAATTGCAGTTTTGGGTTTATTGACGCTGTTCAGTATTGCAAGTGGTGTGGGTTCTGTGAGTTATAAAGATGTACTTGCCAAAACAATACCTAAAGGAAAACGGGGTACATTGCTCTCCATACGGGCAACAGTAGGAGGGATTTTAGCCCTTGGCGGCGGTTATTTAATCTATCATTATGTAGGGGAGGGTGAGGATGTTGGCATGTATGCAATCCTGCTCCTAGCAGCAGCACTTCTATGGTTTTTGGCGGCTCTGCTTTTTTTCTACATCAAAGAAGAACCGGGCGCAACGGATGGTGCAAGAACAGCCCTTAAGGAGGCAAAAGAGGGATGGGGATTATTGAAACGTCAGCCCCTTTTTCTTCGATTTGTAATAGCACGCTCCTTTCTGCTTAGCGTGATGCTGGTTATTCCATTCTATTCCATATTTGCGCGTCAGATAACCGGCACAGAAGTGAGTGGGCTTGGTTTGTTCGTAATCGCCAATAGCCTGGCCATGGTATTGAGTAGTTACTTCTGGGGCAGATTCGCCGATCGATCCAGTAAACACGTGATGGCTGCGGGCGGATTAGTTGGCGTCTTAGGCTCGGTAATTGCCCTGAGTTTTCTCATACTGCCAGAAACCTGGCAAACACCGATTGTATTTTCAACTGTATTCTTCATTGCGGGATTTGCCCATGCAGGCATTCGGCTCGGGCGAAAAACATACCTGGTAGATGGCGCACCCGAAAAAGAACGTCCGCTTTATGTTGCTGTCAGCAATACGTTTGTGGGATTGATAACGGTTCTGTCAGTCGCGTTGGGTTTTATTGCCGATTTATTTGGGGTAGAGTGGCTAATCGGCCTGTTTGCTCTGCTGATGATCGGTGGAGTACTGACGGCATTAGCTCTGCCAAAGGCGGAAGAGATGGTGGCCTAGGATCGGAAGCTCCCGGAGATCTAAAAGATCCTCACAATATCATCTATTTTGCTTAAACTGATTATGACAATTTATTTTTTGGTTGTAGATTCATAAATAGAGATAAACAAAATCAGAACGTTGAGGGCTTATGAAAGTTACAGGAATCATTCTTCTACTGTCGGGTCTATTATTTTTCCTTTACTTATTTTTCGCCGATCAAAACCCTGATTCCTATACGATAAGCTGGGCGCCCTGGATAGGAATGCTTGTGCTTATAACCGGAGGAATAAGCTACTACATAGCGCGGGATGAAGAGTAGGCCTAATACAATTTGAAAGGGAACGGAGAGATTAAATAGTACTTCTTCACTTGGATATAAGTCGACTAAACCGGAACCGGTATCAGGTATTACAGATTGCAATCCCTGTTCAATCCAACCTCAAACAGGTTACGAATTAACGATTCGGCAATTAGGCGGTCCAAAAGCTTTAGTATCCGCATGATTTATTTTGTTAGCAGCCATCTCTGTCCCTGGCAGTAAGCCGTTATTTGCCAGAAAAAATTGTCACAGATATGGTTTCCGGATACGGGCACTACGCAGCCTCTGATTGTACCCATCGGGTGTTCGAACTCACGCTTAGTGCAGTCACCGTAACCAAAATCAGTACCATACCGAAGATCTGCAGACCGGCCAGGGTTTCATTCAAAACCGCAACACCGAATAGCGAAGCTGTAACCGGTTCAACCATTGCCACAATTGAGGCAACGGCCGGTGCGGTATGTTTAAGGCCAACGATATAGATAATAAAGGATAATCCCGCACCAAGCACTCCCAATACAGCGAATAGCAGCCAATCTTGTGTGCTCAGTACTGCCAGGGCTTGGTCAGCGTCACTCGGCCAGATGAGTACGATTACCAGTACCGCAAAAGCGATTACGAGAATCGCTTGCGGGCTGCCGTGTGGTGCCGCATACTTGAATCCAAAAATAAATACTGCGTAGGAGAGTCCGGCAAGTAATCCGGCGCCTACACCTATAAAAGTTAAGCCGCTCTCACCGATGTTATATATTTGTGTGAGCAATACAATGCCAGCCATTACCATGGCGACCGCGGTCCACTTAAGCGGAGTGGATTTTTCCAGTTTGAGTGTGAAAGACACCAGATACACGAACACAGGTGCGGAGTACATCAGCGTCACAGCAACTGCGACACTTCCCTCCCCAATACTCACAAAATAGAAAGCGAAGTTGCCGGCTATCCCGAGACCTGCAATTATCGACCAAAACCATAATCGGCGACTTGCCAATCCGCTGCCGCGCGGGCTTAACATTAGCCAAACGAGAACAAATACCAGCCCGATTGCGCCGCGGTAGAACGACACCATGAAGGCGTCCCAATCGTCAGCTATGAGAATCCCGCCGATTCCGCCCGACAGGCCCCAGAATAGTGCTGCCAATATCACGAAGACCGTACTCACATTCTTCATTTGTCTCTATCCTGTCTGGTATT
>SKRK01000232.1 GCA_007118525.1 Balneolaceae bacterium | reverse complement strand
GGCATGACAGCCGTTCAGTTTCTCCTGCTTTGGATTCACCCTGCCATGGATTGGTTTGAGGCCATTAACCATGCCTTTTCAACTCTTGCAACCGGTGGTTTTTCAACTCAAAATGCATCTGTAGCTGCATTCGACTCTGTTTACATTGATGTGATCATTACCGTGTTTATGTTTCTGGCCGGTATCAACTTTGCAATGCATTTCCGGCTTTTTACAGGTGATTTAAAAAGCTTCATCAACAACAGGGAAATACGCTTCTACACCATAATCACTCTGCTATTTGTTATTGGAGTATCCGGAGGACTTTGGCTCATAGAGAATCAATCCTTTGGTGATTCACTGCGGTATGGCAGCTTTCAGGTCGTCTCTATTGTTACAACAACAGGGTTTGCAACCGCTGATTACAAGCTCTGGATGCCTTTTACGTCATTCTTGTTATTTATCCTGTTTTTTACAGGAGCATGTGCCGGCTCTACAAGCGGAGGAATTAAAATGATACGCCTTATGATCATTTTCAAGAATATCGGGCGGGAATTTAAGCAGATAATTCATCCACAAGCAGTACTGCCGGTCCGGGTTGGGCAACGGGTGATTGAAACATCTATCTTAAAAGCTATTCTCAGCTTTTTCATGGTCTACTTACTCATATTTGCAATAGGTGCATTAATCATGAGTTTACTTGGGTACGATTTTATGTCGGCCATGGGGGCAAGCATCGCCTCGCTTGGAAATATCGGACCGGGCTGGGGAAATTTCGGGCCAGCAGATAACTACGCCGAAATACCCTACATTGGGAAATGGGTACTTCTGATTTTGATGATGATTGGAAGGCTGGAACTGTTTACGGTTCTTATCATTTTTACACCCTGGTTTTGGAAAAACTGATATCCTTGTCTGACAAGCCTTACCTGTTTATTCTGCTCGCGGTATAGGAATCAAAAAATATTAATTTTTATTTTCGTATTGGCTGCTGAAATCATTTTCGCCGTCAGAAGAGCCAATCAAAATCAATTCCTGGTTCAATTCTAGTATTCGATTCGGATTCGGGCTAACCACCATTCCATCATCTTTGCATTTTATTGCAACAACTGTGCAACCGGTATCCTGTCTTATATTAGAAGTAATTAAGCTCTTTCCGGCAAGTTTTTGATTTACAGTGTGGTTAAAGATATTAAGCCCTTCAGCAAGTGTAAGTACATCCTGGCCTTCCATAATGTTGAAAATTGTATTGGCTCCCATAGTTGCGTACGACATCACAAAATCAGCTCCTGCACGATGCATGGTATTCACATTCTTTTCATAAGTAGCCCGGCTGATAATTTGCATATTTGAACTTAGCTGTCTGCAATAAATGGTCAGATAAATATTTATATCGTCGTCATGGGTTGTGATTAATGCCGTATGAGCTTCATGTAAACCGGCTTTTTCCAGAACCGAATGATCGGCAGCATCACCCAGGATATACTTCTCAGGATCACGGATTCTATCGGGATTCTTGTCAATAATCCGATAGTCAATCTGCCGCTCAGCAAGCGATTTTGCAGCGGCCCTTCCAACACGGCCTGCACCTACGATTATAACCGGTTTATCCGATACGTGATAGATACTTACCAGTTCATCATAACTTCTCAATTGATCAACTGTACCGGCCAATACCAGGACTGTTTTTTCAGTTATTTCCGTATCTGGCCTTGGCTGTATAAATTTACCACGTTCCCATATTCCTATCACCGTCGCACCTGTTGCTTCCCTTATTTTACTTTCTTTCAGGCTCTTCCCAATCAATGGTGTTTCCTGGGCTGTTGATTCCCCGATAACCAGCTCGTCGATATGGCCAATTACATGAACGCGGGCATTGCCTCCAAGAGTTCTGCGTGCCAGTGAACGCCCCAATAATTCACCCATCCGAAGTACGTGACTGGCTCCGGCCATCTGTAAAATATCAACTGAATCGGAAGAAGCAGAAGTGGCAACAATCTTTATGTCTTTATTAAATTCACGGACCGTAAATGCGACGTTAGTATTCTCCATATCGCTTCCGGTGGCCACTACCATGGTGGCCGTTTCAATACAGAGATTATTGTAGGAATCGAAGTCTGTAGGATCACAATTTACAACATTGTAATCCATATCAGACAGATCAACCGCTTTTTGAAGATCCGGTTCCATAATAGCATACTCTATTTTGTAAGAAGTAAGTTTTTTGATCAAAGCATCTGTAACCACATTTAAATTTGTGATTATAACATGATTTCGTGTACCCTCTGGCAGCATTTTGGGAGCTTTCGCCTGGTTCATGGCCCTCATCCAGGGGGCATAAAAAAACTCGATAAAGGTAAAGGGCAACATCACAAGCAAAAACAACACTCCCGAAAAGAGTACCAGCATTGAAAATCCCCTTCCAAGGTCTGTTGTAAAAACAATGTCGCCAAATCCCAGTGTCGACATGGTTACAAGAACCCAATAGAAACCGGTCAACCAGGAGTGATCTTGCCCTTCATGAAGTGCTACGTAGTGAAAGAGGATCGAATATGCTACATACATTATTACCAAAACCAAAATAAACTTGAATAGTTTTTTTACGTTGGTGCGGGTACGCCGGCTTGCAAAAAAATAGGATAGTTGTGAACTTAAAAATTTCAATGAAATCTGGGGGTTTATTTATCAATCGATTTTGACAACCTAAGATATTCTAAAAAAGCAGTGTTTAAAAATTTGTCTGATTTTACAAACATCTATTCCTTTTATTGGCAATTCACACCCTGAAATGATTACTTTCCATACCTATAAAAAAAACATCAGACAGCTTATATAAACCTCGTGTTTCGTTCTCTTTTTGCTACTATTATTATCCTGCTCCTCTCAATGGAGGTGATTACAGCTCAAAGCTCTGGCCGGCTTGCGCCCATACCCAGCGTTTATCTCGACTGCAGCTCCTGTGATGTAAATTATATCCGGTCAAATATTACTTTCGTAAACTACGTTCGAGACCAGGACGACGCCACCATCTACCTGTTGATCAATGACCAGCGAACGGGCGGCGGTGGGCGTGAATACACGCTTATATTTTCGGAATTGGGAGTGGAAGATGGCCGAACAGACACCCTTCGCTACTCCTCGCCAAGCACAGATTCCTCTGATGAACGCCGCATTGGCCTGAACAGATATATTAAAATCGGCCTCGTCCCATTCGTTACTCATACAGTGGCTGTTCGATCGCTTGATATTTTTTACGATGCCCCCGAAGTTACAGAAATTGACGACGAGGAGGAGATTGATGATCCCTGGAACAACTGGGTATTTGATGTAAATGTTCGCTCTAATATGAGCGGACAACAAAGTGATTTTAATTTTGGCCTATTTGCCGGTTTTGAAGCCGAACGCACTACACATATCTGGAAAATACGTGGGCGCGCCCGTGGAGAAATAAGAAGAAGAAATCTTGATCTTGGTGACCGAACACTGAATATTAATAGAGATTGGGGGAATTATTGGGGAATGGTCGGCTACAGCATCAGCGACCACACTACCCTGGCACTTTTTACG
Source organism: Balneolaceae bacterium (assembly GCA_007118525.1). GTDB lineage: Bacteria > Bacteroidota > Rhodothermia > Balneolales > Balneolaceae > Rhodohalobacter. Next base: position 1,343 of record SKRK01000232.1, on the reverse strand, counting down.
AGCGCCAGCTTTAACCGCCCCGGAAATATTGCTTTAAACTCCTATGTAGCACCCGCTATTGAGTTCAATTTTTTCCCTTACACTGAATTTCAGGAACGTCGTTTTATCATACAGTACCAGATCACGCCATCGCATCGCCGGTACTTCGATACCACTATTTTCCTAAAAAATTCTGAAACAATTACATCGCAGGAGCTAAGCGTCCAGCTGCGCTACGACCAGCGCTGGGGCCGTATTGACATCCGGGCTTCCGGCTTGCACTATTTCCATGATTCCTCGATCAATAACTTCGAATTCAATCCCTCTTTTAATATCCGTATCATCAGGGGATTATCGGTAAGCTTATCGGGCAGATACAGGATTATTAATGACCAGCTGGCGCTCAGACTTCCTGCAAACTTTGACCCGAACGATCCTAATAATGAACTCAGAGGATTCCAAAGACCTACATCATATGACTATTCAGTCTCTTTCGGCCTCTCCTACACGTTTGGATCGATTTACAACAATATTGTAAATCCGCGGTTTTAAATTTTTTACAATCCCTTTACCCTTTTGTGATTCTATTTTGTGCCTAAGTGAATAGATTTTGGTTCAAAGTTGAATTGTGTCCCTTAGTTATACCGCTGGCATGGACGAGGCTGTTTCGACTAGTTCAGTTGCAGGTGTACTCTGCTTAAGGCCACCAAACATTCCTCCGGAACGTGCGTAGAGGGCTTGACATCACCACAGTTACCGATCATGCGTCCCAATGGGACGCCTCCATAGCAGCCCGGTAATAGGAACGAAGCAGAGTGCATTACATCAGAAAGAACATCAGTAACTGAGCCAAGGATAAAAAGTGAGACACGTTCCACAGGATCGTTTCGCCAGCAACACAGCTATAGAAGGTTGGTAAACATACTGGATATTGTTTCCAATCATGGTTCTGGTGCAGATCCGCGTTCCCTTAGGAACGCTTGATCGGTAACATATTCGAAGACAAACAGTTAGTGCGTTCTGTAGGAACGCCTGGTGCTTCAGGGATAGATCTGTACTAAAAAACTGAATTATCTCATGGACTCCCTGCTTCTCTGAAAGTTCAGCCTGTGTAAGGTTGAATTCTTTCCTAAATCTCTTCAATTTACATTCTTTAATAACGCCGTCAGAGTTTTGTGATACAGTTGTAATGAAGTTCCTGTAGCATCCAACAAATTAGAATTAAATGATTTGCCATGAAGTATCTGACACCTTTTTTTCTCACCATCTGTCTGTTTTTTAGCTGCACAGTCGATAATAGTCAAAACAGAGTTCCCAACAGTGCCAATGACGTCTCTCCCCTTCTGATCGGTTCCTCTGTTCCG
>SKRK01000346.1 GCA_007118525.1 Balneolaceae bacterium | reverse complement strand
CCGTAAAGTTTCTGCAGCCTGGTATTACCCGACCACATATCACCGCCCTGTCGGATATCAAACATAAATGAGAGTCCTATGTTGCGATAGTTAAACTGGTTTGAAATGCTTCCGGTCCAGTCAGGGCTGACTTCTCCTACCGATTGCAGTTCATTATCCGTTAATGCAAACCCATAGGTTGCGCTTTCTGGATCGCTGTTGTATACGATGTTTCCATCATCATCCCTCAGATAGGCGCTACCGAATATGATTGGGTAGGAAAATCCTTCCATTGCCCTCACGTTCGGATCAACAAAGCCTCCCAAAAAGATGTTACTCACACCGGGTGCCAGTTCAATCACTTCTGATGTGTTTTGAGCAAAATTCAGGGTTACATCCCACATGAAATCCGGGGTTACAACAGGCCTGAAATTAAACATCACTTCATGGCCTGTGTTCTGTAATTCACCTGCATTTCTAAGATGAGTTGTATAGCCCGAGCTGGATGCAGTAGGCACTGCAAAAATCTGGTTTATGGCATTTTCTCTATACCATGTGTACTCAAGGTTGACCCGGTCTTCAAAGAAACTGAGTTCAGTTCCCAACTCAATCGTTGTATTATTCTGAGGTTCCAGATCAAAACCAGGCAGCTGATTACTCAGCCCAAGCCCTGTAACTCCCTGGAACGGGAATGTGATTCCATCAGCCAGGAAGCCACTGCCGGCATTGAAGGTTGAATAGGTACCGATGGTTCCATAAATAGGAGCGGCCTGGCCAACCTGGGCCCAGGAAGCTTTTATGCTACCAAAACTCAGGATGTCTTCCGGCAGATCAAATGCCTGCGTAAAAACAAAGGTTGCTCCAATTGACGGATAGAAAAAGGAGTTATTATCAACAGGCAGTGTAGACGACCAGTCGTTTCGTGCAGAGAGATTCAGAAACACCATATTTTGGTAGTTAAGCTCCACATCTCCATACACACCCACAACCAGTGACTCAAAAATTGACTCTGTAGCATTGATAGAAGCCGCGTTCGAAATATTCCGGAATCCGCCAATACTTAGGCCACTGCCTACTATCTGTTCGGTTTTTTGTTCGAAATGATTGATTTCATTACCCAGGAGTGCTCTAATGCCAATGTCTTCCGTTAGCGCATGCTGCATCTCAAAGTTGAGATAGGAAGTTACCTCGAATCTGTACCGGTTAAACTCGGTGATTTGGCCGGCTCCACCTGTAGCACCGGAACCTAAGTCCAGCACCTGTTTTCGGCGATTATTGAAAAAGTCGCCGCCAAGCCGGTAGTTGATATTGAGCCACTCTGCAACATCATAGTTTAAAAAGATGTTACCGAATATACGGTCTGTATCATCTGTGTTTTCATTATTTTCGAGCGACCATCTCGGGTTATCCATAGCGCCCCTGTAATTGATCTGGGAGTATGGATCATCTTCCAGAGCAAATGGTGTGCCCCATAGATCAAATGACCGGGGAGCCCAGTAGAGGGTAAAGAGTGGATTCGAAAGATCACTTCCCTGACGGATTTGATCGACGGAGGTGTTCGAATAATTGGCCCTGCCTCCTACCCGAAGCCGGTCGGAAAGCAGATATTCACCACCCAGCCTGAATGAGGCACGATCCATTCCTGTTGTTCGAATAATACCATCCTGGTTTACATAACCAACCCCTAAACTATAGTTTCCGTTTGGATTAGCTCCGCGTACTTCAATGTTGCTTTCGGAGGTTACCCCGGTTCGGAAAAATGGCGATACATTATCAATTGCTTCGGTCGGAGCCGGCACTTCCACACCCCTTGGGTCCGTTATTGTAGAGGGCAGGTCTTCAATTCGCGGGCCCCATGAAAACGAGCCAAAGCTCTGGTAAACCCCTCCTGACCCCTGCGCGTAGGTGCTTTGAAGGTCGGGTGTTCTCGAAACAACATCAAAACCAACGCTGCTTGAGATAGTTGCCGAAACCTGATTTTCAGGAGCCGTGCCGCCACCTCTTGTAGTAATAATGATAGCCCCATTCGAAGCCCTTGTACCATAAAGTACAGCGGCTGACGAACCTTTAAGGACACTGATATTCTCAATATCGTTGGGGTTTAAATCCAAAATTCTATTTGGAGCGTCAACACCGGAAACATTACCTCCGGTAACAGCACTTGACGCTACCGGAATTCCATCAATTACGAAGAGAGGAGCGTTATTACCCGTTAATGAATTTGCTCCCCGTATACGCATAGCTGATGAGGATCCCGGCATTCCGCTTCCGGGTGTAATTTCAAGGCCGGCCACTCGTCCCTGCAGGCTGGCAACAACGTCCCTGCCACCGGTAGCCCTGATCTGATCTGAATCAACACTCTGTATCGTGTACGCGAGTGATCGCCTCTCTCTTTCGCGGCCCAAAGCCGTTACAACAACCTCTTCCATTCCGACCATGGTCTCAACGACTTCAAAGTCGACTGTTTTAGTTGCAGAGTCGATGGTAACCTGGCGGGTTATTGAATCGTAACCCACAAAAGAGACACGCACGGTATACGTATCATAAGGTATATTTGCAATGGTATATTGACCTTCAAGGTCGGTTGCTGCGCCCCTCTCCAAACCTTCAATAAATATATTGACGCCCGGTAGGGTTTCGCCTGATCTTTGATCTGTAACTGTTCCTGATAACGTACCTGTCTGCGCAAATGCAAACGAAGCAGTTAGGAGCGACAATAACAGACCTAACTGTAGTCTTTTAAACATATTAGACCTCTTTTGATTTTTCAGTTGATGAATAACCACATACGTTCATTCCTGACAGATAAATGACTCGGATGAATTGTCTGTTTGTGGCAATGTTTCAGCTCTAAATACCCTATTAACATTGATAGGGTAACTTGATTTTACATGGCAATAATTACCATGGTATGCATGGAATGGCTTAAAGCAAGCCATTTGCCTTGGGTTTAAAACCCATCTCTTGAATAAATCTAAATCCCCGGTCTGTTAAAGGCAAAAAGAGTCTTTTTATAAATCATTGATTATCAATAGATAGCAGGGGTTGTTTACAGTGTTTAAACATTATAACCTCAAATTTTAAGCCTTATCGCTGTTTAACATTCAACCCATGCTATCCCCCTGATTATTATTTAGTAAATAGGAATTCATATACTTGATAAGTACGATTTCTTCATCTATGATTGATTCAATTTTATATCAAAGAATTAATAAATAAGCAAGAGTTGTAAAATTTCGTTATGTAAAGTTTACTCTCTGAAGTGATCCATTTAATTCTAAATCAGGATAGGTATCCCGAAGCGCCAAGATGTATACTCTAAACAAGGTACATGTGAGAGAAAAGAAAAGATTTTTATTTATAACGGGAATTGTAATGTCTATATCTATTAAAAACGTAAGCGCATCAACCCCTTTAACCTTAATTGCAGGTTTTCTGTTAATTCTTATTGCCCCTGCTTGTGGAATATTAAGTTCAGAGGGAAGTGCTTCTCTTAAAATTGTAACGGAACAAGACTCATATGATCTCAATAAAGATGAGTTTATAAGAGTGGAAATTGTAAATACCTCTGACCAAACAATTTATTACAGCACATGCCTTGCGAAGGAGCTGGAGATATTTGATGCCGGTGAGTTCGTAGATACTATACCATTTGGAGTTTGTTATTGCTTATGTGCCGCAACACTCGAACCCGGTGAACAGGTTGATCCCGATGTTAGCAGAGTTTTTATTGGTACTCTTAAAGATAGATCAGATCAACTTTTGTTAAAAGAATCTGTTACATATAGATTGAAGTATGCATTTTATGAGGATAAAGCATGGGGCGACAAGCTATTGCCGGGAAATGAGCTAAGATCAAATGAATTCAAATTAATTCTGCCCGATTGATTGGATGGCAGATTCTGCATATACAAATTTGAATGATTACACTGGTTTCGTGGTGTTTTTCTTCGCTCTGAGCTCACCATCTCATTTTTTGCACCCCGAAAGCATTCGGCTAAACTCACATTATTAAAAAAAAACCCGACTGTAAACAGCCGGGTTTTTTAATCGGGTTAATAATTAAGAGTAAGTTGGATTAATTAAACCTGTTACCTCTCTGGGTAGCTATTACTCTATTCATATCAATGGCAATAGTTACTTCGAACGTATCGAAATCAGCTTCGAAAGCATTCATCGTAAAATAGGGAGTAGGTATGTAGTTTGGTATTACAGGCTGTGTATCCGCATCTGTAACGTTTGGATTGTTCAGTGCTTCTACATTAGATACAGGCCATCTTACCCCGAGATCAAACATTCGCCGGCCTTCACCGAAGAATATCTCCTGCCGTAACAGGTAGAGAACTCTCAACGCTTCCGTTTCATCAGTCAAATCATCAACCATCGCGGCTGTTACAGACGTGCCTGAGATAGTTGGAACTACAGTGGCTGCAGTTCTATCCAATATAAGACCTGCCCTGAAAGGAGAGTTTTCATCAGCACGAACTACGAAATCTGAAGTGTTAGGCCGCTGGGGAAATCCGGGATTTCCAATTCTGCCTTCCTGGGTTTCATTGAATTCCCTGGTAGGTCGATCTCCGACTAAATTAACGATATCCAGCATTTTTCCTTTTGCAAGAGCCAGGTTGTCATCAGCTAAATGTGCCTCTGCCAGAATCAGGTGTGCTTCTTCCACTTTAAGCATTGGTATGGGTGATACATTAGTTCCTCCTAAATCGCCATATTTTGGATCGAGGAAGTCCAGACGTGGAAGCGGCTGAAGGTCATTAAACGACTGCCTGTTATACACCGCAGCTTCAATTGTGCTTGTTGGGCCATTCACACCATCAAATCTAATGTACCTGACAAAGTCGGCAGGTGCATTAGCGATAGCGGTATTTGCAGCCTGAACTGCCAAATTCTGATTTCCGGCACCGTAGTGAGCCCT
>SKRK01000148.1 GCA_007118525.1 Balneolaceae bacterium | reverse complement strand
TACGGTGGTGCTTTGTATATCCATACTCAACAAGGCCCTTATAATGGGTTTGGGTAGGATAACCAACATTACTGTTCCATCCGTAATATGGGTATTTCTCGTGGAGCTCTCTCATATAGTTATCACGGTCAACTTTTGCCAAAATGGATGCCGCCGCAATCGACGCCGAACGGTCATCACCCTTGATGAGGCAGGTGTGTTGAATCATGGTTGTTGTAAATCTATTTCCGTCGACCAGCAGATAATCGGGGGTGGCTTTTTCTGATTCACTGCACAGAACCATAGCCCTCAGAGACGCTTTCAATATGTTGAGCTGATCAATTTCAACCGGAGTGCACCTTTGAATGGTCCAAAACAGTGATTTCTCTTTGATCTCCAGTGCAAGCTCTTCACGTTGTTTTCGATGCAGTTTTTTACTGTCCATGATCTTCGGATTGAGCCGGCTTTCAGGTTTGATAATCACACCTGCGGCTACTACCGGCCCGCAGAGGCAGCCCCGACCCACCTCGTCAAGGCCCATAATGCGCTGGTAGCCTTCACTCCACAATTTCTTTTCAATCAGATACCGGTCAGTCATGTTCAAGGTACAGGGTTCAAGGTTCAGGGCGCAAGTGGCACAAGAGCGACATCCGGTCCCATCGGGAGCGCAGGGTTTAAGGTACATGTTACAGGTTTAAAGTGCACGGGGCACGGTACAAGGTGTTGATGCCTAAAATACATGACTGCGGCGTAAATCAGAATGTTGTATGTTTGGGATGCTTATACGCCGCCTTGGATAATAGCGAGGCCTGTCTTGTCGAGCGCAGCATCGTGCTTTTCGATGCGTAGTCGAGACATCTCCCTGTTCATAGATCAATCTTAAACAACGCTTTAAAGGGTTTCTGCCGATGACACGGTGAAAACCTTCAAGCGTTACCGGTGCATTTCCGGAACCCTTGAAGCGTTTGGTTGTTTGCTCTTCTGTATTAAAAAAATCTGAGCGCTGATGTTGCGAAGCAGTGCTTCGCGGTACAGGTTACAGGTTCAACGTTTAACTTTCAACCTGTAACGTTCAACTCTGTTTCGTTCAACACTGCTACGTTTCTTGATTCCCATATTCCGGCATCAAAAAAATGAAATACGAATCGAATGCAATGATTTGTACATTCTCACTGTTATGCTATTCCGATAACCTACAACATTTGTAAATCACTAATCCATGCATTTCAAATACTCAGAATGGGACAGCCGTTTCGACAGGTCATCTTCAAAGTCCCCTTTCGATACGTTATGGGATCTATTTCAGGAGCTTCTTACCATTTCCGGCGGGGATGTGTCGCAGGCGCTGAGGTGGTTAAACCAGATTGATGAAGAGTATGAGATTACCGATCAATTTGACGGCTACGGTATGGGCGATTTTATAGAGGATCTGAAAGAGAGGGGCTACATCCGTTTTGATGATCAAGAGTCTATCATGGTGCCTACGGCTAAAACCGATCGCAGCATTCGCCAAAAGTCGCTCGAAGAGATTTTCAATCAGCTTCGGAAAGGGGCTGCGGGAGATCACAAAACACCCTATACCGGCAAGGGTATGGAACGGCAGCCCGAGACCCGCTCCTGGAAACCGGGCGACGATACAGCCCATATCGACAGCTCCGGAACGATGATGAATATGTTAAAGCACAGTTCGCTCGACCAATTTGATCTCAGGGAAGACGATCTGGAAGTCTATAATACGGATCACTACACATCAGCTTCCACTGTTCTGCTGATTGACCTGAGCCACTCCATGATTCTCTATGGCGAGGACCGGATAACCCCGGCCAAAAAAGTGGCCATGGCTCTTTCTGAGTTAATCATGAACAACTATGCCAAAGACTCTCTTGATATAGTCGCATTTGGCAATGAAGCCTGGAAAATTGAGGTTAAAGACCTCCCCTACCTGAAGGTAGGCCCTTACCATACGAATACCCTTCACGGGCTGCAGATGGCGCGTCACATCCTTCAGCGAAAGAAATATTCCAACAAACAGATCTTTATGATCACAGATGGAAAACCATCCTGTATGTTTGAAAATGGCCGTCTGTATAAAAATAGTTTCGGCCTTGACCGTAAAATTGTAAATAAAGTGCTGGATGAGGCTGTTAAGTGTAAGCGAGAGCAGATCAGCATAACCACTTTTATGATTGCACGCGATCCATACCTTCAAAATTTTGTGCGTGAACTTACCGATGCCAATCAGGGACGCGCCTACTACTCCTCACTGAATAAATTGGGCGGCTATATCTTTGAGGACTATATCCGGAATCGCAGAAAAAATGTGAGATGATACAACTTTTAAACCTACCCCGGGTTGCAATCCGGAACTAATCACCTTCAACACCTTCGGTGTTGGTTTTCCGTATCATATTCCTCGGTTCAATATCTGAACACATCCTACGGCGTAAATCTGCCCATCAATAATATTTAGGCATCAATCTTGCACCTTGCACTCCCATGAGTCGGGATGTCGCTATCGTGCCAGCTTGCGCCTTGAAAGATTCTAAACAAAAAAAGGCGGCACAATGGCCGCCTTTTTTTGTTTGTAAATAGCGTTAATTAGATCTGGATCTAAATACCCAAATCTTCCATTACTTCGTCGGTAATGTCGAACTCTTCCTGAACCCGCGGTGATACATAGAGAATGATCACGTCACCGGCAGAAGTAGTTGTATTGAGTACATAGTCGAGGCCTTTACGAGAGGCTACATTGTTGATTGACTCCTGAATTTGCTCAAGCAGCGGTGACATTAGTCTTGCACGCTGTTCCTGCATCTCCTGCTGAGCTCTCGACTGAAGCTGTCTGAATTCAGTCTCCATGTTTGTAAGCCGCTCTTCTTCCTGTTGGCGCGCAGATTCTGAAATTACACCCACTTTCTGCTGATAGAGTTCGAGCTCCGTTTGGAGCTCTCTCTCTTTAGTTACCAGTTCGTTCTGTTTACGTTCAGCAAAATTCTGAAGGCGCTGCTGTACAGCACGCATCTCAGGCATGCGCTCAAGAATTGCTCTTGGCTCTACAAACCCGATCTTCATATCCTGAGCTTCTGCTTTCGGAGCAGCTGCTAAGAGAGTTGTTAATGCAATTAAGATGATAAAACTAAATAGTGTTACTTTTTTCATGATAAATAGGGGTTCGTATTAGTTCTGTGTAAGTAGTTCAATAACTCTTTCTGTGATATCCACTCCTCGTTGAGAAGAGTAATAGACAATAGGGTCGCCTGTGCTTGCAGTTTTGTTGATAACAAATTCTAGTCCCATCTCTTCTGATACCGCAGCCATAGCTTGTTCTACACGGTTCAAAAGCGGACTAAACAGCTCGTTTTGGCGTTGCTGAATCCGACGCTGAATACGTTCCTGTAGGTTTGTCAGCTCTTCCTGGGCTTCAATCAGCTCCAGCTCCTTGCGCTCTTGTTCCTGCCCGCTAATCTGGCCGGCTTCCACTCGCTCAGAAAATTCTGTCAGTTCATCAATCCAGCTCTGATAACGATCCTGATAGCTGTTTTGCTGCTGTTCAATAAACCTTTGAATATCAGCTTCCACCTGGGCTGTTTCCGGTAGTGCATCAAGCACCTCGTCCGGATTCATAATACCCACTTTGAGCTGACCAAAAGCCAACATCGGCAGTATTAAAATGATTGTTGTTAATAGTATTCTTTTCATGGAATGATTTTTTAGTTAAGCCACCTAAGTTATAATTTATATCGTTTAATTGCCTGTAGTATCTATGCCTAAATGTAACATCACTTCTTCCGTTAGGTTCCACTGCTGATTCACAAAAAGAAATTTTGTGTCCTGAGAACGGTCGAAAACAAAATCGAATCCATCTCGATTTGCCACGTTGCTTACAGCATCAAAAACCTGCCTTTGAATAGGCTCCAGGAGCTCTTTTTGCCTTGTAAAGTATTCGCCTCGAGGCCCAAATTTATCCTCTATGAAACGATCCAGTTGATCCCGCATTAAATTAATCTCATCAATTCGTTGTTGTCTCACATCATCGGTAAACAGAATTTCACGTGCTTCAAAATCCCTTTCAAGTTCTGTAATTTGACGTTCCATCTCCTCCATTTCTCTTCGCCAATTCTCACTCATTAAAGAAAGCCTCTGTTCAATTCCGGTATATTCCGGCATGTTCTGAATAATCAAATCCGAATCGATATATCCAATTTTTTGATCCTGCGCAGAGATACCCTCTGTTATTAGCAGGAGAAATATAAACGAAATAGATATTGAGATTATTCTCATCAATTTAGAACGGAGCGCCAATATTAAAGAGAAATTCCCACTCACCGGGGTTAAGTCCGGGGCCTTCATTTGAAGCCGGCGTGCCATCCAGTCGATATCCGTAACTCAGATCAACAAGTCCGAGAATGGGTAAGAATATTCTGGCTCCAAAACCAACTGCCCGCTTAACCCTGAAAGGATCAAATTCAGACATTCCTGAAAATGTATTACCTGCATCCATAAATGCGTAGGGAATTAACTGTATCTGTTCTGATGCTACTGCAGGATAACGTAATTCGAGTGAATATTTATTGTACACCCTGCCGCCAATCAGGTTTTGATTTTCATCTACCGGTGAGATTACCCCGTTAAAACCACCCGGAAAACCCCTTAAGTCTATGTTATCATTCAAGAAGTTTTGTCGCTGCTGAATTGCGGTTCCTCCAAGAAAGAAACGCTGGAAATTACTTCTGTTGCTTTCGCCAAAGTAACCCATATAGCCATACTCAGCTCCTGCGCTCAACACAAGTTTTCCAATAAGAGTATGGTGATGCTGGTACTCTGTTTTAAGTTTATAAAACTGGGCAAAGCCGGGTACAGGCAGGGCAACCTCGGCTGAACCGCCGAATTTAGAACCGCCGCGGGGTGAGATTGGGTTATCCAGTGAATTTCTTTCAATAACCTGTCTTATTGTTAAGAGATCTGCACGCCCATCATCAAAAACACCACTGAAGCCAAGTACGTTAAACCTGTTATAGGTAAGAATGGTTCTTTGTATAAAAAAGTCATCCGGCCATTTCAATTGTCTTCCAAGGCTCACGCTGGCTGAAAAGAGTTCATTTCTTCGGTCATCAGCCTGTTGTTGCTGGCCAAAGCCAAAGCTTCGTTGCCTGCTGAAATTCAGGAAATCGTATGACAGGCTTACCCCCAGGGAGGTAGGCTTACCGCGTAACCATGGTTCAGTAAAACTGAAGTTATAGCTTTGGTATCCACGGCCGGTAACCTGTACTCCAAGCGAGAGTTTCTGTCCGTCGCCTGAAGGGATTGGATCCCACCCACCGGGTTCAAACATTCTCTGAACCGAAAAGTTATTGAAATTCACTCTTGCTGCAAGAATTACTCCGATTTGACGGCCGCCAAAACCACCTGAAAACTCAAAATTATCAGAACCCTGTGTTTCGTCAAGGCTGTAAATAATATCTACGGTCCTGTTTTCCCGATCGGGCTGCAGGTCTGGCTGAATTCCCTCCGGGGTAAAGTAGCCGAGGGTTCCAAGCTCACGAATTGTACGAACTATTGCAGACCGGCTGTAGGTCTGCCCCGGCACGGTACGAATAGTACGCCGTACCACATCGTCATGTGTTTTTGTATTTCCTGTAAACGACACTTCCCGGATGGTCGCTATGTCATCTTCTACAAGCTCAAAGCGAATATCGAGCATGTCATCTTCCACAATCCGGATATCGGGATATATTTCGAAGAAGAGATATCCAATATTTTGGTAGAGGCTTGAAATGTCGCGATCATCCTGTCGAAACCTGAGATTCTGCTCAAATTGTGATTCGTTAAACACATCTCCTTCAAAAAATCCAAAGGCCTGCGTTAGCTCTTCATCGGTGTATACCGTATTTCCTTCCCACTCAATATTGCGGATTCTGTACTGCGGTCCTTCTTCTATCTTAATATCAAAAATTACGCCATCCTTGCTGCGTCGCCAGTTATCTACATAAACTGAATCTTCTAAAATCCGCACATCACGATGGCCCCTGTCGCGATAGTATTGAAGAATGTTATTGATCCCCTCTTCATAATCGTCTTGTGTAAAAACATGTCGTTTAAAAATTCTCCACCATCTGTCCTGTTTAATCGTAGAGAAAGCGCTTCTGAGACGCCTGTCACTAAACTGCTCATTACCAATAAAGTTGATTTCACGAACTTTAATACGCTCGCCCGGATCAATTACGAAGACAAGCGATATACGATTGCGTTCATCATCACTGAGCTCTTCTTCTACCTCTATGGTTGTGCCCCAATATCCTTTCTCCCTGTAATATCGGTTGATGGTATTAATAGCCTGTGTACGAACCGAATTTGTGACGGCAAATCCCGAAAGAAGGTTTAACCGTTCTCGAAGATCGCGCCTGTGAGAACGACGAACTCCCTCTATTTCGTAACGCTGCAGGCGAGGTTGTTCCTGAACCTGAATATGGATCCTGACGCCGCCGCTAACCCTCTCATGAGAAATCTGTACATCCGAAAACAGGCTGGTTCTGTAGAGCTGCCGAATCGCATTGGATATCTCATTGCCGGGTATCTCAACTCGATCCCCTACACGAAGGCCACTGCTGCTAATCAGGTAGCTTTCACGGGCGGTTACCAGGCCGCTTACAGTAATTTCCCGGATTTCAAATTCCAGTGGTGTTATAGTGGTCGGATCCTGGATATTTATCCGTGTAGTATCCTGTGCATACACCTGTTGAACTGAATGGATCCCGAGAAGTAAGAATAATGCGCTGAAAAAGAGATGCTTGTATTTAAACACGTGATGTATTTATTGCTGCTGTTTATGATATAATTTTGTTGATAACTGATGCGGACAACCTTTTGGTATATCCATTTTTCACTTTCCCGTACCTACGATCACGCTTTTGATAAGAAAATATTGCCTTATAAAGCTCATCCCGCCTAAAATCGGGCCAAAATGTTTGTGTGACGTATAGTTCAGAATAAGCCAGCTGCCATAAAAGAAAGTTACTGATGCGGTATTCACCGCTGGTTCGTATGATCAGGTCGGGGTCGGGAATGTCTGCTGTTGAGAGATATGAGCTCACCATATTGTCATCAATCTCATCAGGGTTCACATTACCGTTCTGAACCTCCTTAGAAACTTTTTTGATCGCCTCAATGATATCCCATCTTCCGGAGTAACTCAGCGCAAGACAGAGTTCAAGACGTGTATTGTTTTTTGTAAGTTCGATCACTTCCTGAAGCTTGTTCTGGCATTTTTTGGGAAGACGATCCAGCTGTCCGATTGAAACCAGGCGAATGTTGTTTCTTTGCAGGCGGTCTGCTTCATTTTGCAGTGAGTGTACCAGTAAGTTCATTAGCCCGCTCACTTCTGCAGATGGCCTGTCCCAGTTCTCTGTAGAAAATGCATAGAGTGTAAGATGTTTAACGCCAAGCTGAGCGCAGGATTCTGTGATATCCCTGACCGACTCTACACCTGCTTTATGCCCAAACAGTCTCACATTGCCTTTGTCTTTTGCCCACCTGCCATTCCCATCCATGATAATAGCGATATGCTGAGGCAGAGTACCTGAAGACTTGACCTTCTCCTGAAGAACTTTATCTTCGTCGCTTTGGGCCTTATCTGTGAGTGTTAGTGGTTCCAATGCTTTCATTTAATGAGGTTTTCAAGCTTAGAAAAATAGAACTTAATCCTGCTTTATTCAAGCGCTAATTAATCTTTCACTCTCTGCAAAGCTTTCTCTAATTGTATCATTTCACAAGCTGAAATTGCCGCTTCGGCTCCTTTATTTCCTTTCTCCAAACTGGCTCTTGCCACGGCCTGCTCCACGTTATCGGTTGTTAAAACACCAAAGGCAACCGGTATGCTGGTATTCAGATTCAAGTCTGTAATTCCGCGGGTTACGGCGTCGCACACATAATCGAAATGTGGGGTACCGCCTCGAATTACAACACCAATGGCAATCACTGCGTCTACATCGAGGTTGTCTATGCAATACATACAGGAGAGCGGCAGTTCAAATGAACCGGGGCATCTCATGGTATAAATATTTTTTTCCGGGATTCCCCTGCCCTTAAGAGCCGACACAGCACCCTTTAGCATTTCATCCGTAATAAATGAGTTCCATTTGGCAGCTACAACTGCAACCTTGGTATTATCCCAATCGAATTCTGCTTTTTGATCTATCTCAGGCATCTCTGTTTAATTTTTTCTCCTTTCTGACAATCTCTTCAGGGAGGCAATGTACTTCTCCCCTATAGTCACAATTCCAAGATAAGGATCATAATCGGATTTTCCCGTACCGTGATAATCACTTCCACCGGTTATCAATAAATTTTTTGATTCTGCCAGTTTTTTAAACGTTCGCTGTACGTTAAAGTTGTGGCTGGGATGTATACACTCTATACCGTCGAGGCCTTTCTCGAGAAGTGCTTCAATCTCCTTTCTTGAATAGATTGGGCCGGGATGAGCCAGTGAAATAACACCGGCGGCGAGCTGGGTTATCTTAATCACCTCCTCAATAGAAGCGTACTCTGTTTTGATATCTTTTAACTTTTCGGAGGAGAGGTACCTGATAAACGCTTCAGAAACTCCGCCAACGTATCCTTTTTTGATTAAAACAGCCGCGGCGTGCGGACGCCCAACATTTCCGTGGCCCGATTCCGCTCTTATTTCATCCAGGTCTATATCAATACCGGTGCTCTTTAAGTACTCGACAATTGCGCCCATCCTCAAAATGCGCGCTCTTTTTTGCCTTCGCAGAAGCATCAGGAAATCTTCATTATTCTCATCAAACATGTATGCAAGCAGATGAACCTCACGATTATTCCACAAAGCCGTCATCTCCACTCCGGGAATCAATTCAATGCCCAGTTCTGCAGCCATCTCCTTCCCCTCCAGATAGCCCTTAATCGTATCATGATCTGTAATCGCTACGGTTTTCAGCCCCTTCTCTTTTATTTTTTTAAGCAGCTCTGTAGCGTGCAATGCCCCGTCTGATGCTGATGTGTGCGTATGTAGGTCGGCTTTTCCCAAATTTAAGGTATCAACAAAGATTTGTAGTGATTCTGATTTTTCAGCAATTCAATTGATTTTAAGACATAGTTATCATGCTGAAGCTTCAATCTTTGTCCCTCAACACCGCCAATGGTTTGTGAAATCCATTCTGAACGAAGTTCTCTCTCGATGAAGTCACGACTATCGAAAATCTGAGATATTTTATAATCCCGAAGCAGGGCCCGCAGTTCATCAAGACTCTCTTCGGCTAAATCGGCTTTTGGAAAATGGTTCAGGTTTGATGCAATTGCGTCCAGATGGGAATCTACAGGTGTATCGAATGTAAATCCACCCTCAATTAAATATCGCGAAAATTGACGGTAGATATCTTCAGGAATCTCTTTTTCATCGTCATTCAGATTTGCCAAACGCTCATTAACAAAGAAGAAGAACGAATTATTCTGCATCAGGGCTAGTTCAAGCAGTGAGTTTTCGTTACTATCGATGATGATATCGGGCTCTATTCCCTTTCCATCAAATACGGTTCGGCCGTTTTTTGTCAAAAATGCTCTTCGAAGTGAATCAGGAAATACCGAACCCGAGAGATTCTCTTCCCCGGTATAATCAACCGACTGAATACCCCTTCCGCTTGGAGTATAATATTGTGAAATGGTTATTTTGAGTGATGTATTGTAGGATAGAGGCCTGATTGTTTGCACAAGACCTTTTCCAAAACTGTTCTCCCCAATTACAACAGCACGGTCAAGATCCTGCAGGGCACCGGCTACAACTTCCGAGGCGCTGGCGCTGCCGCTGTTAATGAGTATCACTATCGGCATATCTTCAAACAGCGCCGGTTCTTCGGTAGTGAACACATCATTCCGGCTCTCCATTCTTCCCCGGGTTTCTACAACGGTTACTCCCGGTTCAATAAATTTATCAACCACATCAACGGCCTCGTTCAGTAAACCACCGGGATTGTTTCTGAGATCGAGTATCAGTCCGCTCAACTGGTTCTTGTTGTTCAGTTCAATCAGGCGGGCTCTCAGCTCTTCTGCCGTACGCTGGCCAAACCGGCTCAACTGTACATAACCAATATCACTATGATCGTGCAAATGAGCAGCTAATGAGATGTTCTTCATCTCTATGCGCTCTCTCACCAGTTCAAAGGTAATCGACTGGTCTATTCCGGGTCTTCTGATCTTGATTTCCAACTGAGTACCCACGTCGCCAATTGTGAGGCGCTGTACCTCCTCCGGTGAAAAGCCGCTAACGGGGACCCCGTCAAGTTCTTCTATAATATCTCCCGGCCGTATTCCCGCCCGTTGTGCAGGATAACCGTCAAGGGGTGCTATGATAACCACCTTCTCTCCCCTGAAACCTGCTTCAATACCAATACCGCCATAGGTGCCCGATGAAAGTATTTCCATCTGCTGCTGCTCACCTTCATCAATAAATACTGTGTAAGGGTCAAGCCCGTTCAGCATGCCGTTAAGCCCGCGCTTCATCAATGTTTCGGGGCTTATCTCTTCAACGTAACGGGTTGATACCTCCTTGAATACATCACTGAAAATGGTGAGCTGTTTCTTGATTTGAAAAAAGAGATCGCTCTGCACGAAGCCTGCACTAACTAATAGAAACAGCGCCAGTGCGGCGATCCAAAAAGGTTTTAAAACAGCTCTCATTTGAAAGGACTTCTATCTGCGGCGAATCTTAAGAGTTTGTCCGGCATATATGGTTGTACCATTAAGGTTGTTTTCTCTCTGAATATCGGCAACGGATACGCCATGACTCCGTGCAATATTTCCAAGAGTATCGTTTCGCCTTACGGTGTAATTTATGGTATCGCCTGAACTTGGTGAACTTCCATCAAAACGGAGGGTGAATATATTTTCTCCCGCCCGCTGACGACGCTCAATTTCCTGTTTCTGGGCAAATGACAGGTTATTAATCTGTGCATAATAGTCAGAACGGTTATTGGGTACGTGTATTGTCAATCGCTGACCCACCCGGATTGTATCATGCACATTGTTCCATGCGCGTATTTGCCAGGCTCTAACATCATACCATTCGGCGATATGGCCAATAGTGTCTCCACTTTTAACGGTATAGCTTATAGCTGTAGTATTTGGCGGTGTTTGCGCCTGCTGGGCCGGCTGCTGGCGCTGGGTTGTTGTTGTACCACGGTTTGCGGCTCTGTCGGCTGCAATCTGTTCTCTTGAGCCCGGAGCAACAGGCACTACAACAGTCTGTCCCGGATGGATTGTGCTGCTTAATCCGTCGTTGGAGTCGTAAAGTGCTCTTACAGACGTTCCATAACGGCGGGCAATGTATCCAAGGGTTTCACCACTGCTTACCGTATGCATGGCTATTTCTGATGCCCGGTTCTCCTTAGGAATCTCCTGGTAGGCTGCTAAAAAGTCATCCTTGATTCCCGTGGGGATCTTTAATGGATATTTGCCACCCGGAGGCGTTGCCCAGCGAAGAAGTTCCGGGTTATAGTTGCGTAATTCCTGCATTGAAATACCGGCTGCTTTGGCAAGATCTTCAAGCGGCATCAATCCATCAACCTCTGCTACATCGTAGGAGTATGCTATTCCACCGTAATTGCTTTCAAATCCAAACTCTTCGGGATTCATCGCAATCATAGTGGCTGCTATGTACCCCGGAACGTAACCCCGGGTTTCGCGTGGCAGATAGGGATAGGCAACCCAATAATCCTCAACTCCGCCGGCGGCATTAATCGCCCTTCGAAGGCCCCTGGGGCTAAGATTGTAGTTGGCCAGGGCCAGGTGCCAGTCGCCCCAAACATTGTGCAGATCGCGAAGATGCTGTGCTGCTGCACGTGTCGACTTTACCGGGTCGCGGCGTTCATCGATCCACCAATTTACTTCAAGGCCATAAACTGCACCCGTTGCGCGCATAAACTGCCACAAGCCGGACGCAGAGGCCCAGCTTCTGGCTGTTGGAACCAACCCGCTCTCAATCATAGAGAGGTGAATAAGCTCTGTAGGAACACCCTCATCCTCGAAAATCTCTAACATCATTGGAAAATAGTACTCTGAACGCTCCAGCCAGCGCTCCATCACATCCGGGCGGCGAAGAGTGTAGTACATCAGATGACGATTTACATGCTGATTTTGAATCAGGGGTACGCTTGTCTGATTAATGGTGAGGTTATCCGGCAATCTGTACCCTTCTGCGATCCAATCGTCCTGTTCAGAAAAAATCTCTTTTTGAATTGCGAATATATCCCCCTCAGTTTCGGTGGGCGAGTCTGTAATACCGTAAAATTCACTGTGCTCTGCCATTACGGAACGGTAGAGTTCTGAAAATCGCCGGCTGTTTTGCACTTCCGGAAAATCCTCCATCATCAATTGTATGGCACCAAAGGCATCATTGATGTACCGTTCAGCCTGAACAAGATCGCCCTGTACCTGAGCATCAATTGCCAGTACATGCAGCCTGTAAGCGTCTGAGATTCTGCGAAGAATATCACGATCCAGCTCTGCAATAACCGCAGGCTCTTCAACAGCAATAACTTCATCTCTGGTATCTGTTAAAGGATTCGAATAGGGCAACAGTTTAACCGGCACTTCCACACCGGTACCGGTGGTATCCTGTGCAAATAGATTTGGAGACAAAAAGCAGATCAGTAAGAGTATTGTTGCCTGTTTCATAATTTTTTATACGATGTTGAAAAGTCTTGCAAATTAGTTATTTATTCTCACTTTTGGAATGATGGCAACAATATCTGCGAAACGCAAAAATTGAGGATCATTTTTAATCTTTTAACGTACCGGTTATTTTTTTAAATAAGCGGATTTTTTTGAAAAAAATCGTTATTTCCATTTTTGTACGATGGGCCATCTGCGCCCTGTTCCGAACGATTTTGAAGCGAGTTTTAAAATCGGCGCCGCCTGATATCTCTTAAACTCATTCATATCAACCATTCTCAGTATTTTATGAACCAGTTCTGACTCATAACCTGATTCGCTTATTTCACTGCGCGACTGCTGCAATTCGATATACCTGTAGAGGATATCGTCCAGCACTTCATAATCCGGCAAACTGTCTGTATCCTTTTGATCCGGCCGCAGCTCAGCACTGGGCGGTTTAACGAGTATCGAATCAGGAATTACCTCTTTTTTATAATACGAGCTATTCAGCCATTTACAGAGATCGTACACTTCGGTTTTGTACAGATCACCAATGATAGCCAATGCACCGTTCATATCACCGTAAAGAGTGGCGTAACCCACTGCATATTCAGATTTATTTCCGGTAGGTAACAAAAAGTTTCCAAATTTATTCGAGTAAGCCATTAAAAGGCTTCCGCGAATCCTGCTCTGCACATTCTCTTCGGCAACTCCAAAAGATTCCCCTTTAAAAAGCGGCGCAAGCGTATTGCGAAACTCTTCAAAAAGAGGTTCAATGGATAGTTCAAAAAGTTCAACTCCCAGGTTATCAGCCAGCAAACGGGAGTCGGCAACACTCCCTTTGCTTGAAAATTGACCCGGTAAAGTAATCGCCTTTACGCGATCTGCCCCCAGGGTTTCAACTGCCAGGGCACACACCAGCGCAGAGTCAATTCCTCCACTCAACCCCAGCACCACATTCTCGGTAATGTTGAGTTTATCTATATAATCTCTGAGGCCACACCTGACCGCTTCAAATTGACGCTCCTGTTTTGAAGAGGGGTATATCTGCAGTTCAGTGAGGCCGGTTACCTTACCTGAATCGGGGTTCCATTCAATGTCAGTAAATGAAGGATGGAAAATCCTGGTATTCGTTACAATGTCTGTATTTCTATTAATGACCATCGAATCCCCATCGAAGATAATGTCAGTATGGGCACCCACCTGGTTTGCGTAAAAAACGGGCAGATCAAGCTTTCTTGCATGATTCTTCAGCATCGACACCCTGTTCTGGTGCTTGGTGTTGGTATAAGGTGATGCCGAAATGTTGATGATTACATCAGCGCCGGCTTTTTTCAGCTCAGCTGCAGGATCCACTTCATAGGTGTGATATTGCACCTCATTTTCGTTATACCATATATCTTCACAGATTGTAACACCAAGCTTTACACCATCGAGCTTTAAGCATTTAAAACTCTTATTTGGCTCGAAGTAGCGCAGATCGTCAAAAATATCGTAGGTAGGCAGAAGTGCTTTATGCGTCATTCCAATCATCTCACCCTCCTTTGCAAGCAGGGCTGAGTTATACATTTTTCTCCCGAACCCTTCCTTTTTGGGAGTTACCGAACCAAATAGAATTGCTGTTTTTGCAGATGCGCTAATAATCTCATCATTCGCTCGATAGCAGCTATCGCGAAACGCCTCACTCTCCAGCAGATCTTGCGCCGGATAGCCGGTTACAACCATCTCCGGAAGGATCAACAGATCTATCCCTGCACTCTCTGCTAGTTTCAGCGCATCAAGTATCAATGATGTATTACCCTTAAGATCCCCAATAATGGGGTTTAGCTGCTCTATGCGTACCTTCATGCCCTACTTCTCAAATACTTTTTCCCCGGCAACCCAGGTTTGCAACACTTCGGTTTGCCAAATTTCAGATGCATCTACTTCAAAAATATCACGATCAATCAGGATAAAGTCGGCCCATTTACCGCGTTCCAGCGTGCCCAGCACATTCTCCTGGTGTGCAGCGTACGCGGCATCAATTGTAAATGCCCTGAGTGCTTCCACCCTGCTCATTCTGTGCTCACTGTACCATCCGCCGGGAGGCATGCCGCCATGATCCTGCCGGGTAACCGCAGAATAGAGCCCGTGAAAAGGGTTCACTTTTTCAACCGGAAAGTCCGATCCGCCGGCAATAACCGTTCCCTGATCAAGAAATGTTTGCCATGCATAAGCCCCCTTAATCCGCTCGGAACCCACACGGTCTTCAGCCATATTCATATCACTGGTTGCATGTGTTGGCTGCATCGATGCAATCAGGCTCAACTCTACAAAGCGGGGTATATCTTCAGGCTGTACAATTTGGGCATGTTCAATCCTGTGGCGCAGTGAAGATTGATCTCCAAGCTGTTCCTGAACGTATTGAAACCCGTCAAGCACCTGAAGATTGGCGGCATCTCCAATGGCATGAATGTTCATCTGGAACCCGGCTGAAGCGCCCTTCAAAAGCATCTCGTTAAGTTCATCCTGGCTGTAAAAAAGAAGCCCCTTATTTCCCGGGTCATCGTGATACTCCTCAATTAATGCTGCGCCCCTGCTTCCCAGTGCGCCATCGGCTGATATCTTTACACTTCTCAGCGCCAGCATATCGTCTGCGTATCCCATCACCGGACCATCGGCAGCCATCACATCAAAAGTATCGCCGGTGCCTGCAATCATCGCATAAATCCGTGTAATGAGTTCACCCCGATCGGCGAAGTCCTTATACATTTCCCAAGTTTCAGCATCGGTGCGCGCGTCGTGAACAGAGGTAATTCCATTTGTTGCCATCTCTTCAAGGGCTAACCTTAGAGCAATTCTCTTCTCCTCCGGGGAACGCTCAGGTATCACCTCACGCACATAACGCATGGTGGCATCTACAAGAATTCCTATAGCGACTCCATCCCCATCACGCACAATTACACCACCCTGTAAATCGGGTGTGTCGCGGTTAATACCGGCCAGCTTCATTGCCTTGCTGTTTACCCATGCGGCATGTCCGTCAACCCTGGTGAGATAGACGGGCCGATCCGGCACAACCCGATCCAGGTCGGCAGCGGTTGGAAATTCATTCTCTTCCCATAACACCTGGTTCCAGCCCCTTCCCTGAATCCACTCCAGATCCGGATTTGCATCGGCATACTCACGAATTTTTTCCAACGTCTCTTCAAGCGAGTCTATTCCCTGCACGTTTACATCCAGCTCTCTGTATCCAAGCCCCATTACGTGTGCATGGGCGTCGATCAGGCCCGGCAGCAGCGTATGCCCGTTGCCGTCAATCTGTTCATACTCAGCATAACGGTTCTGCATATCATCGGAGGCTCCCTTATCCTCCACTACACCCTTTTTAACCACAATGGCATCAAACCCTGAAAGCTGGCCATCCTCCAGTGTGTAGCCGTTGATGTTATAGAGTACAAAGGTTTCTGAGTCAGGAACCGAACTGCAGTACATTAAGAGGAGTGGTAAAACTATAAGGATTATTAGCGAGCGCATCATAACAGGTATTATCTTCAATAAGGTTAATCGTATTCTTTGAAAACAGCTAAATAAGATAGTGAATTATCGAGTACTGAAATGTGAAATCCTATTATCAGACAG
>SKRK01000176.1 GCA_007118525.1 Balneolaceae bacterium | reverse complement strand
TATGCCAGGTTTGCCAGAAACGACCAGATTTGAGGCTGGTGAAGATTTCGAAACGGCCTTACATGGGCATGTGTATCAACAAACCCCGGAATTATGGTTTTACCGCTTACATCCATAACCTCTGCCCCGGAAGGAATCTCAACACTTCCGCGTTCGCCTACTGCTTCAATACGGTTACCTCGAATAACCAGATCAGCATTTTCAATTATCTCATACCCGTTCATGGTTATGACATTGGCACCGCGAAGGGCCAGAAGACCTTCAGGAATATCACGGTCTAATTTGATCTCTATTGTGAGTTCCTTCGCCTCGTAATCTTCAGGCCTGTCATTGTTTCCCCCATTCTCCTCATTCTCTTCATCATTGCCGTTTTCGTCCTCTTCCTCCTTCTCTTCTTCTCTTTTTTCCCGATCGTACTTCTCCTGCTCGCGTTTCCGCTCTTCAGCTTCATCAATATTCCATATAAAGTGCCCATTACCAATAGACCAGTGCACTACTCGCCCATCCCAGCCCCATGCCGGAAACTGTCCGCCTATGTCTGTTAATTTTGCGGCAGGAAATGCAGCGCTCTCCGGATTGCTTACATTGATGGTTTTAGCCTCACCTGCCCGGGGAATCGTCACGGTATAGATGTCGCTTCCTACCTGGGCAATAGCCTGATCGCCCACAGGTGCTTTCACTATTTCTGATGCCCTCTGGGGAGAGGTGGCTCCCGGAGGAGTGCTTCCCGTTACCGCAACATGTTCTCTCTCATCTGTTCCATCATATCGAATAGAGATAAGCCCTCTTTGGGAGTGATTCAGGTAGATCCTGTCATCATTTTTGACAAAATGGGGATTACTTCTTCCATTGGTGCTTGCAATAAAGTTTACAGGCCCGCCATCAGAAGCGATCCATATCAAATCATCCGCTGCAAAGGGTACAAAGGGGCCGGGTGATTCGTAATACACCCGCTTATCCCCTCGGATGGCCACAATCCTGTCCTGGGTTTTAGACCATGCCACCTGCTGATATATGCCCGGCTCTTCCGTTAACTTCACAGCGCTTCTTCTTCCATCTGATCGCACCCGGTAGATATGTCCACCCTCTTCAGGATCCCAAGTTGCATATGCAATCCATCGGCCATCGGGCGACCAGGCCGGAAAGGCTTCCACCTTGTCGAGGCCGGTAAGTTTTCGCGGCGCTCCATCAGGCAGGTCTATTACGTAGAGATCATTCAAAACGGTAAATGCCAGTTTACTTCCATCCGGCGAGGGCACCCCGTCACGGATCTGCCGGGCAATGAACTCCGGATCATCCTCTATCGGATACTTGAACTCCAGCCGCGGGCCCAGTTCAACCTGCATGTCTATTTGAAAAGGGATCTCTTCAGCCTCTGCATGTGGGTCAACCGGTATCTTCCAGAACCGGCCGCCAAATGTGGTTATAACTGCAGAATTATCGGGAGTAAAACTCATTGTAGGCAGCACATCCCTGGTGGCTCTCGACTCCTGATCATCGCGTTGAATGGGATATGCCAGCCAGCGCTCATCACCGGTTTCAAGATCTCTGATTCGCAGACCTGTTTCCTGGTCATGACGGGTTCCGTAAACCAGCCATTTGCCGTCGGATGACAACGTTGGCCTGAAAGCTGACCCGATTCGGGCTGTTTGCGTATGTCGCTCACCTGTTTCAAGGTCAAATTTCGCGATCTGATACTGTGGCAATATGGCGTTGTAGTCCCAGTCGCTCATTCGCTGTGAAAACCAAAGGTAACGGTCATCCCCGCCAAAAGCAGGCTCAATCGTCTTCAATGTGTTTGGGGTGTCCATAAATTCAGTTCCGCTGCCCCCGTCTACATGGTACATCCAGAGCTTGTGAACTCCGCTTCGTATTCCGGCACGGGCTGCAATAATGTAATTCCCATCCAGAGTGAAAATCGGAGACTGAAACCGAAAGTTGTTGCCTCGGGTACGCTGCTCGGCCTCCATGGTTTCCCTGTCTAAAATCCAAACATTGTCACCTCCGCTTCGATCTGATATAAACACAATTTTGTTTCCATCGGGGCTAAAGGCAGGTTGTGAATCAAACGCCATTCCATGAGTCAGTTGAGTAGGCTCCCCGCCCGTGATGGGCAACTCAAATAGATTTCCCATATATTCGAACACCATTTGATCACCTGAAGGATGAATATCCAGCGACATCCAGGTTCCCTCGGTGGTCTGAAGGTGAACTGTTCGGTCCGGTTTGATGTGAAGATCTTTATGACTTGGTTCTTTTTCAGATGTGGCATTTTGCGATAAAAGAATTTCTGCGGTGCCAAAGGTGGAAAAAATGATGAATATAGCCAACGATAGATATCTCATAGAGCTCATAAAATTAATTGCTTTAGTCAGATTTATAGTATAAAACTTACTCTACTAGTGTCATGTTTATATTGTAAATGATATGTAGAGTTATTGGTTCTCCCCTCCTTACGAAGGATGGGCTGGGGGTGGTTGGACCGGAATTTTTATCTGGTAAAAGCCGGATCAACTTCCAATGTCATTTACATTCTTAGGTTATATTTTCAACAGCTAAGATTCAACTAAAAAATAATAAATAACTAACTATGAGTGGATTAGGTAAAACAATGAAGCATATGCGCCATTTTATGGCCGAACTGGAACTTGAAGAGGAGGAGTTTGAATTTTACGGAAAGTTCACCGGAAAGATCCGCTTGAATGCTCTGAATAACAGAAGTGATAAAAGCGACGGGAAGCTTATCCTTGTAACTGCCATAACCCCTACCCGTGCCGGGGAGGGAAAAACCCTGACCAGTATTGGATTGGGTCAGGGACTGAACCACATTGGAAAAAATGTAATGATCACTCTTCGCGAGCCCTCTCTTGGACCGGTTTTCGGGATGAAGGGTGGCGCTACAGGTGCCGGCAAGTCGGAACTCTTACCTATGGAGAGGATCAATCTGCACTTTAACGGAGATATGCATGCCGTTACAACAGCTCACAATCTGCTGGCGGCAATGGTTGACAATCATCTGCACCAGGGCAATGATTTGGGTATTGATCTTACCCGGCCGGTTTGGAACCGTACACTAGACATGAACGAGCGTGCTCTTCGAAATGTAGTACTAGGCTTGGGAGGCTTCCCCAACGGAATTCCCCGTGAATCCAATTTTATCATAACCGCGGCTTCCGAAATTATGGCAATTCTTGCTCTGGCCGAATCGCGAAGTGATCTGAAACGCAGGCTTGGAAATATGATTATCGGTTATAGCCGAAAAGATGAACCCATTAAAGCTTCTGATTTACGGGCAGAACGAGCGCTTGCCGTTGTTTTGAATGAAGCCATTATGCCGAACCTGGTTCAAACCACTGAGCATGTCCCCGTTTTGGTTCATGCCGGGCCATTTGCAAATATTGCTCACGGCACCAACAGCGTGATTGCCAACCGCCTGGCATTAAAATTCGCCGATTATGTAGTTACTGAAGCCGGTTTTGGCGCTGATCTAGGCGCAGAGAAATTTTTCGATATCGTAGGGAAAAATACCGGATTGCAGCCTGATGCCGTGGTGCTTGTTGCAACGGTAAGGGCGCTGAAGTGGCATGGCGGAGCCACATATGAAGATCTCACGATCGAAAACATCGAAGCACTCAAAAAAGGAGTCGTAAATCTTAAAAAGCACCTCGAAAACCTGACAACTTTTGGGGCAAATGTTGTTGTTGCCATCAATCAATTTGAAGACGACACTGCCGACGAAATTGCATGGATTCAGGATTGGTGCAACGACCGGGGGGTTTCATGTGTAGCGCATACAGCTTTTCGTGATGGAGGATCAGGAGTGGCAAAACTGGCTGAAGCCGTAGCCGATGCAGCTGAGAAACCTTCTGAGATCATGCCTCTCTATTCAGATGACCTTACGGCAGAGGAGAAGATTACAACCATAGCCCAAAAAATATATGGCGCTGATGGCATCTACCTTGAAACCAAGGCTGAGAAAGAGCTGGCTCGATTCAAACAGATGGGATACGGCCATCTGCCTATCTGTATAGCTAAGACCCAAAGTTCTCTCAGTGATCAGAAAAACAAACTGGGAGCTCCAACGGGCTGGACGCTCACCGTTACGGATGTCAGGCTTTCGGCAGGCGCCGAATTCCTGGTTCCTGTATGCGGTAATATGATGCTGATGCCCGGATTGCCAAAACACCCTGCAGCGATGGATGTGGACGTTGATGAAAGCGGAGACATTACAGGATTATTTTGACCCAAAAAAAATGCCGATTCAAAGGAATCGGCATTTTTAAACAAGATTGAATGTACTTCATTCCCGCTGTCTAATTTTTCCCAATCATACTGTCTACAGAATATTTCCCTGACCCTAAAATAGCTAATGCCAGACTTGTGAGTAGTAGCATGATATCCAATCGGGCAGCAGAAAACTCTCCCCCAAGTTTAGTTGTCAGAAGCGCAACTACCATGACAAATGCCAAAAGAAGACTTGGTATTCTGATTTTAATACCAAATAGAACCATCAAGCCCCCTACAAATTCAACAATAGCTACAACCCATGCCATAATGCCTGCCATTGGTATTCCCAGATTGCCAAAGAATTACTGTACTCCTTCAATGCCGGTAAGTTTACCCCAACCTGCCACAACGAATATCAAACCAACTCCAAGTCGAAGAAGCAGTAGAGCAAGGTCACTGTATTTACTAAAATCTTTATTATTCATAATTATTTTATTTTTGTTTAGGGTTAGTTAATGTACTGTACTCATTTGTATACAGTAATTTAAACGGAAGTGAGTAAATTACAAATTGTGCTTTGAAAGAGTCGAAAAAATGAACCATATCTTAATCATTTAAAAGAAATTTATCGCTTTGAAATCGTTGAAACTGGGTTTTATCGGATCAGGATTTATCGCCAAATTTTTAGC
>SKRK01000332.1 GCA_007118525.1 Balneolaceae bacterium | reverse complement strand
TTCATCATTTAAATTTTCTGCCCGTAACCAGAGTAAATTTACTGATATCTATATCTTTACTTGTAACCGAGTATTTTGACTTGGAGGTGTTTTCCAAAGCCATTTTCCATTGATACAACTCTGAAAGGGTATGCTTCACTTTGTTTAACAGAGTCTTGAATGCTCCCCCTTCCTCATATAAAGTGACAGCTTCCAAATCGTCCCAAATCGTAATAGAGAGATATTCTTTATCCCGGAGAGTGTTGTCTGCAAGGAATGAATACCGGCAACTCGGTATTTTTTTCAGTGCTTCCTGAATCTCATTTTTATAGATCTTTTTAAACTCATTCTCTTTTCCGGTCATTACCTTTAATGAGAGTACTCTCAGATATCTCAAATTTCCCTCAACTGCATCCGGCAGGTTTGCCTCGTTTAATTCAACAGGGTAACTCTTAACTATCGGCTCCTGCTTAATCGGCACATATTCTATCGTGTCTTTTTTCGATAATTGAATTTTCCATTCTGCACTGTCTTCAAGGTAAGGGCGTACATGGTCGAGATTCTTTTCATACATACCGGATTCAGTGTAGTCAAGGATCTGTTTTTCAGATTCCCAAATGGTAAGAGAGGCATAGTTTCCGGGTGTATTTATACTTTGCAGGAGGCCTGCAAACAAACAACCCGGTGTTTTCTCGAGTTCAGGCATCACCAGGTCCTGATATACAGATTCCAGGGCAGGGCCTCTGTTCTCACGTGCTGCCGCCTCTACTATTCGTACCAGCATAACCTGCCTCCATTTTTTACAATTAAGGGTTTCTGGCGAGAACCAATGCGGTCATATCATCAAAAAGCTGCTGTTTGTCACTAAATTTGAAGCAGGCATTAAATATTCGGTCAATCAATTTTGACGGTTCGTAAAGGTCTGAACCTGCCGACTTCAGATGTTCTTCCAGCCGGGCCTCTCCAAACTCCTCTTCAGCAACATTTACACACTCCGTTATTCCATCGGAGTAAACAAAGATACAGTCGCCCGGCTGTAACAAAATAGTTTCATCCTCATATTCACTCATCTCAAACATGCCAAGAGGTAGGCTATTAGCAATTAATCGCTTACATGTTCCATCCAGGCGGACCAGAAACGGATATTCATGACCGCCACTCGAAAAAAGAAGTTCATGTGTTTTTATATTCAGTATTCCTAAAAACAGTGTGGCAAACTTCTCGGCGCCGGTATTGTGAAAGAGCTGAATGTTTGCATGTCTTAAAATTTCGGAGGGAGTTTTAAGGTGAAATACCTGGCCCCTCAAAATGGCTTGAAGGTTCGACATGAGCAGCGATGCAGATAGTCCTTTACCGCTGATATCCCCCAGGCATATAACCAAATGTTCATCATCCAGTTTTATAAAGTCAAAATAGTCGCCCCCCACAGATTGGGCGGTCAAATTTCTTCCGTCTACTGCATATCCTTCAATTTCCGGCGGTGAAGATGGCAGCATCTTTTTTTGGATAGCTGATGCCATTTCCATCTCTCTTCGCATCTCCTTGTAGGCTTGTTCTTCTTCGTAGAGCCTGGCATTTTCAACAACCTGTGCAGACTGGGCTGCTATGATTGAGAGGAGTCTTTTATCCGACTCTTCAAATTGCTCTGATCCTTTTTTATTGTAAAGAGTCAGGATTCCAATCAATTTTGATTTGGCCATGAGTGGTGCGCACAATAATGTCTGCACAGAAGCGTCCCAGCTTACATTTTTGAATCTTTCGTCATTGTGAGGGTCATTAATCAACAGAGGTTTTTTATTGATCTGCATCCATCCCAACAAGTTTTGGTTAAGATGAAGGGGAGAGTGTGCGCTTGAACTGTCCATACTGCGGACAAGGGTTTGAGTGGGGTTAGCTTTATCCTCGACAACCAGTGTGATATCTCCCTGCTCAGCATCGATTGCCCGAATAGAGCGGGAAATAATGGTCCGTACAATTTTTTCACTGTCTAAGCTTCCGCTAATTGCCAAAGAGAGGTCATTGAGTATGGATAACTCACCTACCGCTTTTTTTAACCTCTGATTCTCCTGTTCAAGCAGGTGATATTTTGATTCGATTTCATTCATCTATGATTAGTAATCATTTCTGATGACTTTTGCCATAGTATAAACACAGCCCACACAAAAAAAGAGATGTTCGCCTGTCTAACTATTTTGCATAAACATTTATAACAAAATAATTATCCGAAGTAATTGCAAGCCAAATAGATCTGAGGGGTTTGAAAAACTCATTTGAAAAACTGAAAAGAGGAGACTGTAAATGGATTGCTTTTTATAAACTTGGCGTATATCAGCCGGTAAAAACTACAGGTTCACTGCGTGGTTGATCTGACCTCAATCAGCAGCCCGGTATTTCTTTAAAATCTCCATCACCTTATCAATCGGCAGTGCTTCCATCTTGCGGCCTTCAGTTCCTTCCATGGTTTTTGCCATGAAAAGCGAATTCAGTATGGCCTCTTCGGTGGCTTCTACAGCTGCCAGGAAGAGTGGAGTCATCTCCGCATTTTTCAGTTCGATATTGGAAAGAGTCGGCCCGGCCTCATCCAGATTGATTCGAACATCGGGATGGGTTGAAAATGCAATCACATAATCGCCGCTGCCGTTTGAGGCAAACCCTCCCACCCGTGCAATGGCCATGAACGCCCTTTTGGCCATCCGCTCAAGGTTTCGCGCTGTAACCGGCGCATCTGTAGCCACCACAATCATAATGGAGCCGTCCACATCGTAGTCGTAGCCTTCATGGCTGTCAGCAAAAAGATCGGTCGGATTTTCGTTGTTAAAACTCCCGGAATTTGATGAAAATTGGTTTTCATGGCCGGATAAATCCGGCGGATCTGCTTCTCTGGCGGCCATATAGTGATTTCCAAGCTCTATCCCAACGGGTGCGCCATTCACGGTAAGAATACCGCCAAAATTTGACTGAACCAATACGCCAACTGTATAGCCGCCCTGATTTTCGGGAACTACGCGGGAAGAGGTTCCAATACCGGCTTTAAAACCAAGCGCCCTTGTTCCTGTTCCGGCGCCCACGTTACCCTCAGCTACCGGGCCGCTTTCGGCCGCTTCAATGGCGCTATATACATCTTCTCTGGTTATAACGCGCGCCCTGATATCATTCAGAAAGCCATCGTTGGTTTCCCCCACTACCGGGTTAACCGATCGCACATTTTCATTTCCCGGCTGCTTCAGTACATAATCGGCCACACCGTGAGCCACATTGAAGATGCTCAACGTATTGGTCAGTGCAAGAGGCGTTTCCAGCTCTCCCAACTCTTGCACCTGGGTAAATCCAAGTGCTTTACCGAAACCGTTGCCCACATAAACTGCAGCCGGAACCCGGTCGCGGAACAGGTTGCCGGTGTGTGGCAGAATGGCCGTCACTCCGGTCCGGATATCATTGCCTTCAGTGATGGTTCTATGGCCTACTTCTACCCCTTGCACATCAGTAATGGCGTTCCACTGGCCTGTAGACAAAATTCCCGGATGAATGCCCAGGTCCCGCACTCGTTCCCGTTCCTGGGATTGGGCGGGGTTTGTAAGGAGTATAATGGTTAAGATTGTAAGAAGGAGTGAGGTAATTGATTTCATAGGATTGTAGTTTTTTTTAGTCTAAAGCCGTGCTCTACTCAGGCGGGGTTCCATCTCACAACTTTCTCCCCTGCAGCACTCATCTACATTTGTACCGCAGGCCGCACACTGGCCATGTCCGTGAACCCAAACCAAACCGGCCGGCTGGCCACAGTAGAGGCAGCGGGCATGTGAGGATGGATTCTGATTGAGATCAGGTTTCTGAAGAGAGTTCTTCATAAGCAGCTGTTATATTAGCAGTAAGTGAAAGCCTTGCGCCGGCACTCTGGTGGTCGGGAAACTCTTTGAATTGATCGATATTTGTGATTTCATCAATACTTTGACCTGCGGTTAAACCTTCTGAGGTATGATCCAGCAGCTTTGAAAGAAAATCGCGCATATAAAGGATGTCTGAGGTGTCTCCGGTTACGCCAAAATCGACGTTGCCATGCCCGAAGATGAACCGGGTTTCACGGTTGGCTTCTTCCGCAACGGTTTCGAGCAGTTCAATCCAGCCCTGAATGGAGGCTCCTCCTTCCAGATCGATAAAAGGGTACCAGCGATTAAAAACCAGATCGCCCATGTGTGCGATGTTTTTGTTTTCAAACCAAATTACGGAGTCGCCCCCGGTATGTGCACTGCCGTAATACCTGGCCGTAACTTGCTCTGTTCCAAGATCTATGCTGTAGCTATCGTCAAATGTAATTTCAGCGGCAACCATGGAGTCGATATTTCCCTGGGCTTCAGCAACCCTTCGCTGAAGTATGGGTACATTTTCATGTGCAATAATCTGGTAATTTTCTGAACTGAATACGCCGTTACCTGAAACATGATCACCGTGATGGTGGGTGTTAAAAAGAATACGAGTGGGACCTGTACCGTAATCTGTAATTCCTGAAATGAAATCCTCGGCAGAGTTTTGAAACTGTGAGTCAACCACCACAACAGCATCAGGAGTTACAAACCACCCGATGGTACCGCCCCGCCCGGTAAAATAACCGATGTCGCTATTCATCCGGAAAAAGGGGCCGTTTTGTTTGGTTAATTTAAGTAATGGAGGAGTGAGGATGGTTCCGGCTGTAACATATCCCAACTGGCGCAGAAACGTTTTTCGATTCATTATTGACTTATTCGGATTCGATGTTATCGCGTATTAAAAGTAAGATAGCTGCGTGGGGAACTATAAGAAACTTCTCGTTTTCAAATTCAATTTCATGAGTAGTGTTTTTCAGAAAAATGGCCAGATCGCCATCTTTAGCCTGCATGCCGATATATTTAGGTTCTGATGGGCTCTCCTTCCAGGGTTCATCAATGTCCTGGCTGGCTACGGGATAACCGGGGCCGGTTTTGATGATATAGCCGCTCTGAATCTCCTCTTTCTCCTT
>SKRK01000073.1 GCA_007118525.1 Balneolaceae bacterium | reverse complement strand
TTCTCTTTGTATTAAATCCTCTTCATCTATCAGCACAAGAAACCATCGCCGAAAAAACCGCCGGGATGGAGAAGTACGAAGGCTTCTTCAACTTTTGGTGGGATGACGATACCGGGAAGATTTGGCTCGAAATAGATAAATTGGATGAAGAGTTTATCTATGTGAATTCCCTTGCCGCGGGAGTGGGTTCAAACGATATCGGTCTTGACAGAAGCCAGCTGGGAAACACCCGAATAGTGAAGTTTACCCGGGTAGGGCCTAAAGTATTAATGATTCAACCCAATTACGGCTTTCGTGCAACGTCGGGCGTAGAGCTCGAGGAGAAATCAGTTGATGAAGCTTTTGCACAGTCTGTTCTTTTTGGATTTGAAGTAGAGCTCCGGGAGGGAGACCGTGTTCTGGTCGACGCCACAAATTTCCTGATGCAGGATGCCCATGGAGTGGTTCAGCGTTTACGTGCATCCAACCAGGGCAACTATTCAATCGATACCTCCCGTTCGGCTGTCTATTTACCGGGCACATTCAACTTCCCCAAAAATTCAGAATTCGAGGTAACCCTGACTTTCACAGGAACAGGTGCCGGCAACTGGCTGCGTTCGGTAACACCAACTCCTGATGCCGTTACCGTGCGTCAGCACCACTCATTTGTTCAACTACCTGATGATGGATATAAGCCCCGCAAATTTGACCCGCGTTCGGGGTTCTTTCCGATCTCGTTCCAGGACTACAGCGCCCCCATTGGCGGTGAGTTCAATCGGCGATATATTGTGCGCCACAGGCTCGAAAAGAAGGATCCGGGTGCAGAGGTGAGCGAAGCGGTGGAGCCTATTGTATTTTATCTCGATAATGGAACACCCGAGCCGGTTCGAACGGCCCTGCTTGATGGAGCCCGATGGTGGAGTGAAGCCTTTGAGGCAGCAGGCTATAAAGATGCGTTTCAGGTAAGGATGCTTCCCGATGATGCACATCCGCTGGATGTAAGGTATAATGTAATAAACTGGGTGCACCGGTCAACAAGGGGATGGTCGTACGGATCGTCGGTTGTGGATCCAAGAACGGGAGAAATCATCAAAGGAAATGTACTGCTGGGATCTTTGAGAGTACGGCAAGATTACCTGATAGCCGAAGGACTGCTGGCGCCCTATGAAGAGGGAGTTGACCCTGACCCTCAAATGCTGGAGATGGCGCTCGACCGGATTCGTCAGCTCTCGGCGCATGAAATAGGCCACACTCTTGGTATAGCTCATAATTTTGCGGCAAGCGTTAACGATCTTGCATCGGTAATGGACTATCCCCACCCGATGGCTACGATAAATCCCGATGGGAGCCTGAGTCTTGAAAACGCGTATGACATTGGAATTGGCGAATGGGATAAGCGGACCGTGATTTGGGGATATCAAGACTTTGCTGACGGTGTAAATGAAGAGGAAGCTCTGGATGAAATTATCCGTGAAACCATCGATATGGGGCTTCTCTATCTTTCGGATGAGGTGGCCAGGCCGCAAGGAGGCTCCCATCCGTATGCACATCTATGGGAGTATGGATCGGATCCTGTTGCCCAGCTCGATCATATCCTTGAAATTCGAACCGCAGCGCTGAATCGCTTTGGCGAGCGTAATATCCGAATGGGCCGGCCACTGTCCGATTTGGAAGATGCGCTCGTGCCGATCTATCTTTTTCACCGCTATCAAACTGAGGCAACGGTGAAATTGATTGGCGGCGTAGATTATTCGTATACGCTTAGGGGTGACGGACAGAGCGGCCCGCGAATCGTAGATAATACAAGGCAGCAGTTGGCCCTCAATGCTATGTTAAATACACTGAACCCTGAAGTATTGGCCCTGCCCGAACATCTGCTGGAGTTGATCCCGCCAAGACCCGTCCGTATTCCAACCACCCGTGAACATTTTCGGGGGTATACAGATCCCATTCTGGATCCGGTTGCCATGGCCGAAGTTGCCGCGGAGCATTCAGCTTCTTTAATTTTTAATTCACAACGGGCGGCGAGACTGATGAACCAATCGGCAAGAAACAGCAGTTATTTGAGCCTTGATGCTACAATTGAACGTGTTTTAAATCATACGCTTTTGGGTGAACAAAAAGAGGGGTATCATGGTGCCGTTCAGCGGGGAATCAATATGGCTGTATTGCGAAGCTTAATCCATCTTGCCGCAGATGAAAACGCAGCACCTGACGTGATGGCCCTGACAGGCCTGATGCTTGAAAACCTGAAATCGGAACTGGAACAAAGAACTACATCTGCCGGGCAAATGATCTGGAAAGCTCACTATAGAAAGGGTGCGCAACTGATTGGAAGCTATATAGCTGAACCCGAAAAGTTCTCCGCCCCACCGGCGCCTTACACTCCTCCGGGAGCACCCATTGGCAGCGGAGAGGTGAATTCACTGCATCTGTTGTGTGAGTTTTAAGAGTGTAGTGTAAGGAGAAAAGAAAACGTGAGACTACAGACCAAAAATCATATATGATCAAAGGCTTCAGGTTTAAAAAGAATGAGCGTGGCTATTCGGATAAGGCGTTCGCTTTTATGCGGAAAACAATTATCCCAACCACGAAATACCTGTTCAATCCCCGCATTACCAATCCGGAAAACATGCCGCTTACCGGCCCCTGTTTTATCTACGGTAATCACTCGAACTATTTTGATCCTTTTCTCATCAATGTTGGGTTGACTCGAGAACCGACTGCCGGAGTTATGACCCGGGACCAATTTTACAAGATGCTTCCCAGGATCTTTATGGACAGTATCGGCATTGTTCCCACCAGCAAGTATGTACCTGAGCCGGGAATTGTTCGAAGTGTGCTCAAGATGATTGATCAGAGAAGAATGATTGTGATCTTCCCGGAGGGAGGCCGACGGTGGGATGGAAGGGCCAAGCCTCTGATTGAAACCACGCTGAAGCTTTTTTGGAAGATGAAAATTCCCGTGCATCCTGTTCAGCTACACGGATCGTACCTGTGCTGGCCGCGATGGGCGGATAAATACCGAAGGGGGAGTATGGAGCTGCGATTTTTGGACCCCATTCACGCCTCCGATTTTAAAGATTATGAAACCTTTTCAAGCCACTGCAGGGACCTGATTGATTTTGACGAGTATAACCCTCCGGCTGAAGCATTTCCGGTTAGCTGCAGCAAGCCTGCATCGGGGATACAGCGATTACTGTACAGGTGTCCGGATACAGGCGATAGTGGGGCCGTCTATTCACCCGATGGTGAGTATGTTTACAGCCGCTCTTCAGCCATGAGATATCGAATGGATGTGGCTTCAAGATTGATTGACAGATCCGGTGGAAGTCATTCAATTATCGATCTTTTTGACAGAATTAATGAATTACCCATGGAGTACATCAAAGACGATTTAATTCTGGAAAAAACGGGGAGTCAGCTCTATAAGATAGATAAAGAGCACCAGCTCGTAAATCTCGACAGGGCGCTGGTAGAGTTAAGAAGCGACCGGCTTGAAATATCAAGCGGCTCAGCTAAACACCGGCTTACTCTTGAAGATATACGTGCTCTGTCCATTGAGCAGAATCACAAATTAACGGTAACTACACCTGACACAACATTTCAAATGAACCTTGAAGGGAAATGTGTACTTCAGTGGCAGATCTACATCAACCGCCTGAAAGCAGGTGAAAAACCGGTTAAAAATTTATAGATGAATTCCTGGATAATCGATATTTCGGCGGGGCAATTCTTTCTCGACTTTGCCTGGCTTGGCCTTTTGCTGGTATTAGCCACTGCACTTCGCTATAAAATTCCATTTCTTCAAAAATATCTTATACCTGCAAATCTGCTGGCCGGCACACTTGGGCTTTTTATCGGCATGAACGGCCTGGAGTGGATTGATCTTACCTCCGACAGGCTGGGAGCTTATGTTTATCACTTGCTGGCACTTCTCTTTATTGCGCTTGGATTAAGGGCGCCTAAAAAGAGGCTGGGCTTGTCGTCGATCAAATTTGGACTGATTTTTCTATCGGTTTACCTGACTCAGGCAATTATTGGCCTGTTAATTGCGATGCTTCTGTTTTATACAATTATGCCGGAGTTGTTTGTCGGAATCGGTTTTTTGCCGCCCCTGGCTTTC
Source organism: Balneolaceae bacterium (assembly GCA_007118525.1). Classification (GTDB taxonomy): domain Bacteria; phylum Bacteroidota; class Rhodothermia; order Balneolales; family Balneolaceae; genus Rhodohalobacter. The sequence continues at coordinate 913 of SKRK01000073.1, read as the reverse complement.
GGGATGAATCCCGGCATTGCCTACACCATCGGTGAAAATTGGGAGTTGTTTGGATTTGAATCAGGCGGAATTGTAGGGCTGACTTTTGCCGCATTCGGATTTCTTGTGGCGTATACGGTTGGGATCTGGCTGGTGCGAAAAGGCATTAAAAACGGAGAGGCCGCTTACATCGATTCTGAAGGAGAACTATCAGAAGATGTAAGGACCGGCATTATCAGGAAACCGAAAGCAAACCTCTCGGAGCGAATTACGACCTCATCAGAGTCGATTGAGTCGTTCAGCTTTCACATCGCTTTGATTGGATTGACCTATATCCTGACATTTGGAATTATGAAGGTAATGGAGTCAGGTTTGATTTGGGTTGGGGCAGAAAATGAGGTGACTACACTCTGGTCGTTTCACTTTATATTTGCCGCGATTTTTGCCATTACTGTGAGAAGGCTGATGGACACCCTTCGTATCAGTAAGGTTGTGGATGATGTTACCATGACCCGCTGCTCGAACCTCTTTATGGATTTTATGATTGTGGCATCAGTGGCGGCCATCAGTTTCGTAGTTGTTGCAAAGTATTGGATACCTCTGCTTACCATTTCGGTAACCGTAGCAATTGCGACCTGGGCAGTTATCCGGTTTCTAACCAATGATGCGTTTACTGAGTATCGTTTTGAACGATTTGCCGCAATTTTCGGGAATATGACCGGTACCCTTCAGTCCGGGCTGGTACTGCTCAGGATTCTGGATTCCGGAATGAAATCACCGGTAAGCTTTAATCTGGTATATGGAAGCGGCATAGCCCTTGTGTTCGGGTTCCCGCTTTTACTTCTCATTAATGCACCGGTCCACTACTTTGAAGATGTGGTGCAGGGTTTTTGGGTAGTGTTGTTTGCTCTTTTTATCTATCAACTACTCATAT